>JBJELR010000062.1:0-4105 GCA_051879255.1 Lachnospiraceae bacterium
TACGGTGGGGCCCTGGGATATATTTCAGCAGACTACGTTTCCCTGGAATTTACTATTGACCATGGAGAAACCTACGAAGAGATTAAGGAGAGAGAAAAACGGGAGCGCCAGGAAAGGCAGGAGTTGATCGTGCAGGAGGGGACTTCTGTAATTGGCACTACCGATGATATGCTTCTGGCGGCATTGATTTACATGGAGGCAGGCAACCAATCCTATGAGGGACAGGTAGCCGTAGGTGCAGTAGTGATGAATCGGGTTAATTCTCCTGCGTATCCCAATACCATTGCCGGTGTTATTTACGCATCCGGACAGTTTACTCCTACCGTAACCGGCAGAGTAGAGGAAATGGCAATCAGTGGAGTGCCGGAATCCTGTATCCAGGCAGCCAGAGCAGCAATGAATGGAGAAAATCCGGTAGGAGGAGCTGTTCATTTCAGGCGGGCAGGAAACCATGAAGGCCAGGTAATTGGGGATCATGTTTTCTGGTAAAAGCATAAACGAGTAAAAACAGAATAGGCAAAATGATTGTGCACCTTCAAAGGACAAGGAAAAATTTCCGGTAGTTGAAGGTGCATTCTTTTTTCAGGATTTCTTTTCCAGATTTCTTGAACAGAAGATAAATCTATAGTATATTAATAAATACAAAAGAAAGGATACACGCTAGAGGAGGTGGATGATGAACTATGTAGCAATTTGGTTGGTTGCACTGGTCGTTCTGCTGATTATTGAGATGGCTACCATGGGGTTGACGACCATCTGGTTTGCGGGTGGTGCCCTGATCGCTGCGTTGCTGGCACTGGCAGAAATGCCTGTTTTTATACAGCTTTTTGCTTTTCTTGTGGTATCTCTCATTTTATTGTTTTGCACCAGACCGCTGGCAATCAACTATTTTAACCGGGACAGGGCCAAAACCAATGTGGATGAGTTGATTGGAAAGCAGGCTGTTGTTCTTACCGAAATAGACAATTTGCAAGGAAGTGGAAAGGTCAGTTTAAACGGTATGGAGTGGAGTGCCAGAGCCGTAAGTGACACAGAGCATATTCCTGTTGGAGCCGTAGTGAATATCCGGGCAATCAGGGGAGTAAAATTAATCGTAGAAGTAAAAGCAAGGGAAGAAAAAAATCAAGAAGAATAAGAAAAGAAAGATGGAGCTTTATTTGGAGCTTATGGAGCCTAAAGTGGCGGAAATGGAGGAAATATGGGATTAATTGGTGGAATTGTAGTGATTGTACTGTTGCTGATCGTGGTGTTAACTGCCTTGTCCTGCATCAAAATTGTTCCCCAGGCACAGGCCTATGTGGTAGAGCGTCTGGGTGCATATCAGGGAACCTGGGGAGTAGGCATCCATTTTAAGGTACCCTTTATTGACCGGGTGGCAAGACGGGTAGTGTTAAAGGAACAGGTGGTGGATTTTGCTCCCCAGCCTGTGATTACCAAGGATAATGTAACCATGAGAATAGATACGGTGGTGTTTTTTCAGATTACGGATCCCAAGCTCTATGCCTATGGCGTAGAAAATCCGATTATGGCCATTGAGAATCTGACTGCCACAACCCTGCGTAATATCATCGGTGAGCTGGAGCTGGATCAGACCCTCACCAGCAGAGAAACCATTAATACCAAGATGCGGGCTTCTCTGGATGAGGCAACGGATCCATGGGGAATTAAGGTAAATCGAGTAGAACTGAAGAACATCATTCCTCCGGCAGAGATTCAGAATGCCATGGAGAGGCAAATGAAGGCGGAGCGTGAGCGTAGAGAAGCGGTTACACGTGCAGAGGGTGAAAAGAAAGCCAGCGTTACCGTAGCAGAAGGTAAGAAGGAAGCGGCTATTTTGGAGGCAGAAGCGGATAAGGCAGCGGCTATCCTACGGGCAGAGGCAGAGAGAGAAAGTATGATTCGTAAAGCAGAGGGTGAGGCTGAGGCTATTTTGAAGGTACAGCAGGCTACCGCAGAAGGCTTACGAATGATTAAAGAAGTGGGTATGGATGAGGCTGTTCTTCGCTTAAAGGGACTGGAAGCCTTTGAACGGGTAGCAGACGGTCAGGCCACTAAGATTATTATTCCCTCCGAAATGCAGGGAATTGCCAGCCTGGCAACCACTGCCAAGGAAGTGATTACTAAGGTTCAGTAGGTATAGGAAATCAGAATGACTTGTGAAATATAGAGGTAAACAGTGTCAAGAAGGAGCAGGAGATGAAACTTACAGGAAGGCATTTTTTAAAGCTGTTGGATTATACGCCGGAGGAGATTCTGTATCTGGTTGAACTGGCAGCTAAGTTGAAGGAAAAAAAGAAAAAGGGAATTCCGGTAGATGTTCTGCGGGGAAAAAATATTGCCCTGATTTTTGAAAAAACCAGTACCAGAACCCGTTGCTCCTTCGAGGTGGCAGCTCACGACCTGGGCATGGGAACCACTTATCTTGATCCGGCAGGCTCCCAGATGGGAGCCAAGGAAAGCATTGCAGATACAGCCAGAGTATTGGGAAGAATGTATGAGGGTATTGAATATCGTGGTTTTGCCCAGGAAATTGTGGAGGAACTGGCAAGGCATGCAGGGGTACCGGTGTGGAACGGCCTTACGGATGAGTTTCATCCTACCCAGATGCTGGCAGATTTGCTGACCATCAAGGAGCATTTAGGAAGATTGAAGGGGATACGTTTGGTCTATCTGGGAGATGCCCGTTTTAACATGGGAAATTCCTGGATGGTAACCTGTGCCAAGATGGGAATGCATTTTACTGCCTGCGCACCCAGAAGCTATTTTCCCAATGAGGAACTGGTGAAAACCTGTCAGGCTATTGCAGAACAGACCGGGGGCAGTATAACCTTGGAGTCGGATGTGCAAAAGGCTACGGCCAACCAGGAGGTGGTATATACGGATGTGTGGGTATCCATGGGAGAGCCCGCAGAGGTCTGGGAAAGCAGAATTAAGGAGTTAAAGCCCTATCAGGTGAATCAAAAGGTAATGGAGAATGCAGGAAAAGAGGCTATTTTTATGCACTGTCTTCCTGCCTTTCACGACTTGAATACCACCACCGGGGTGAAAATAGCAGAGCAGTTCGGTATTCAGGAAATGGAGGTAACCGATGAGGTTTTTGAATCTCCTGCATCTGTCGTTTTTGATGAGGCGGAGAATCGTATGCATACCATTAAGGCAGTAATGGCGGCTACCCTGGGAGCTGAGTTTTGAAGAAATTGATGGCCGGGGAAGAATGGTTTACTCATAGCAGGCGGATTGTTCTTCAGGAGGTGGATTCTACTAATGAGGAGCTGAAACGTCTGGCTAATAAGGGGGCCGGGCAGGGTACCGTAGTCATCGCCCGCAGGCAGACAGCCGGAAAAGGGCGGCGGGGAAGATGCTGGCATTCTGATTCGCCGGACAGTATCTATATGAGTCTGCTGCTTAGGCCTGAATTCAGCCCGGATAAGGCATCCATGATTACACTGGTAGCTGCATTGGCAGTAAGCCAAAGTATAGAAAGGGTCTGCAGCCTTGAGACAAAAATCAAATGGCCCAATGATATTCTGGTTCAGGAAAAGAAGGTTTGTGGGATTTTAACAGAGCTATATCTGAAGGAAGAAGAAATAGATTTCCTGATTATCGGTATTGGAATTAATGTAAAGCAGGAAGAATTCCCCAAGGAGTTGGCTTCTATAGCAACTTCCTTGGAAAAAGAGGCCGGAGAGGCCGTTGACCGAGAAGAATTAATCCATGTTCTGCTAAAGGACTTTGAAGAAAACTACCGAAAATTCCTATCCTGCCAGGATTTATCTCTGTTACAGCCGGAATACAATAAACGGCTGATTAGCCGGGGAAGGCAGGTACAGGTAATGGGAACCCGCCAGCAGCTTTCGGGAGAGGCTGTGGGAATTAACCAAACAGGAGAACTTCTGGTGAAAAAATCTGATGGTTTGACGGAAGCGGTTTATGCGGGGGAGGTCTCCGTAAGAGGAATTTATGGCTATGTATAGGGAAAATCAAGGAGAAAGACGAGTGCTTTGCGGCGCAAATGCCTATGATAAAAAATATTATTTTAATCAGGAATTCAGCAAAATTCCGGAAAATATCCAGAAAGAGCTGCATATTATCTGTGTGTTATTTA
>JBJELR010000063.1:0-4093 GCA_051879255.1 Lachnospiraceae bacterium
CCGGGAGATACACCTAATGAGAATATTCAGTTTTTACTGGTTCTTGCCTGTATCATGAAGGCTGTAGATACGCATGCAGATTTACTTCGCCAGAGTGCTTCCAATGTGGGAAATGACCATCGATTGGGTGCTAATGAGGCTCCTCCCGCCATTATTTCCATTTTTTTGGGGGAACAGTTGGAGGATGTGGTAAGGCAGTTGGTGGAAACCGGTGTGGCAGCCACCTGCATTGAAGGAGATGTAATGAAAACCGGTGTTTCTACTCTGCCGGATTTTGAAAAGGATGCCACCGACAGGAATCGTACCTCACCCTTCGCCTTTACCGGAAATAAATTTGAGTTTCGTATGGTAGGCAGCGAGGATTCTATAGGGAGTCCTAACACGATTTTAAATACCATCGTGGCAGAGGCCTTTTGTGAAGCGGCTGATCGGTTGGAGGAAGCAGAGGACTTTGATCTGGCAGTACACGATTTAATCAAAGAATACATGACCAGACATCAGAGAATTATTTTTAATGGTGACGGATATTCTGACGAATGGGTGAAAGAGGCCAAAAGGCGCGGACTTCCCAATATCAGTTCTATGGTAGAAGCTGTGGAAACCTTGACCACCGATAAAGCCGTAAGACTGTTTGAAGGGTTTGGTATTTTTACCAGGGCAGAGCTGGAAAGCCGCCAGGAGGTTCTTTATGAAACCTATGCCAAAACCATTAATATTGAGGCGCTGACCATGATTGAAATGGCCTCAAAGCAGATTATTCCGGCTGTAGTGTCCTATACAAAAAACCTGGCAGATACAGTTATCGCCGTAGCCCAGGTGGGAGCAGATACCACAGTACAAAAAGAACTTCTGGAAGAAATCAGCGGATTGCTGAAGGATACCCGGGATGCGCTTTTGGCGCTGAAGGAGGCAGAAAAAAAGGCCAGTGTAATGAAACAGGGGAAAGAACAGGCTTTCTTCTATAAAGAGGTGGTAAGAGAATGTATGGAAGCCCTTCGTGTTCCGGCAGATCAGTTGGAAATGCTGGTAGATAAACGGATATGGCCTTTTCCCACCTATGCGGATCTGTTGTTTGAAATATAGGGATATATCATACCTGAATAAAACTATGGGAGAGCACCTTAAGGAGAATAAAATCTTCTTAAGGTGTTTTTTCTGTCTATAAATGCCGTTTTATGCGATATAATGCCGTTTTATGCGATAGATATTGCCATTTATTTGGTAAAATTATATGATTTCTCCGAAGATCAGATTCATCTGGAAAAAAGGAGCCATTTATGAGTGCAAGACTCCTGTGAAGCAGAGAAAGGGAGGCAAAGATGAAGTTTTACCTTTTAGAAAAACCGGATTGGTTTACGGCAGAAATTAACGTTTTAAATTTCCATCACCGGGTAAATTATCAGGATTTTGTTCATAATCGAATGTATCGTATTCCGGAAAGACTGATGTTGTATATAGAGCACAGGGAGTATGCACAATATCCGGAAATCCTGTTATCCCCCTTACCCCTGTTTAGTGAAAGGATGTGGAAATGCCTGGGAAACTTTATGGAAAAGCCTATTTATACCCATTTCATTTTTATGGATAAAAAGACCCGTCATAGTGAACAGTATTACTGCCCGGCTCTAAGGCGGGTGAAGGGAAGGGTAATACCGGAGGAGAGGAAGGGGGGTATACAGCCTGTTAGCTTTTTAGGTGAGGAGGCTGTTTTAGAGGATATACCGGCTCTGTATGTTCAGGATAGAGATAAGATATGGGTGATGCTCCGTCAGGATCTGTTGGAAAGTATGATGAGGATGGGGCTGTGTGATGTGAAGCTGCTGCCGGTAAAGAGGAGAGATTAAGGGATGGAAAGAATAAATAATCATGCGGATTATCAATTACCAAGGACTGCTGAGGAGGTATATGAGGAACAGAAAAGCACCTTTTTGCCGAAAGATTCGGTAATCAGTCAAAGTCAGCAGGGAGGACCGATTACCTGTGATACTAAGGAATACATAGAGCAAATGATCAGGAGTAATGGAGGAAACACAAAGGCCTACGAAGGAATTTATCACAAGCATTTATTCAACACCATGCCCGAAAGCATAGATAGTTTGGTAGGAAAAAGGCTGAACGATATACAAGCGAGAATTGATTTGAGAATAGAACTATGTGGGGCAGAGGGGAGCTATAAGGTCAGAGACAATGAAGAATTAGTGGCAGCCATTACGGCAGAGGTAAAAAACAATATGGAAAGGCAGTATGCCGATGCAGCAGCCATAAGTGCATACATGGAATATCAGGAATACTATGAAGACTCTCTAAGAGAAAATAAATTGTCTGAGCTGGAGGCCGTAGCGGTAAAAAGTGATGCTATAGCTTTAGAAGAAGAAAGGCAGAAAATGATAGAGAGATTCCAAGCCATGGCAAAAAGCGGGCAATTGGAGTATCTGGTACGTGGGGCTCCGCTTATGTGTATCTGCGGCTCCCATTCCAGACATCTGGATATGCATTACTCTCATGGGATATATGTTAATGGTAAGGCGATGGCGTTTGAGGAGGATTGTATCGTAAATGAAAATATCTCTTATTTTGGGCTCTGTAATGCTCCGGAATCTAAACTGACGGAAACCATAAGCCTGAAATTAGGTGCTCCTGTTAATGTGAATGGAGATACCCTGCGGGAGGAAGAAGATTTTGTTCGTGAAGGAATAAAGTGTATACCTGACTTTGATGGAAAATGGCAGAACGCATATTTGACTACGCTTATTGCGAAAGATGGAATCAGCTCCTATAGTAAAGCGCTTACCACCGCTTCTTATTTAATCTGCAAGCATGGGGGATTAATTTATCCCTTTAGCAGCGGCCAAATTGATGAAGCGTATTATCAGGCTCCATTTCAGGCTTATCCCTATAATGATTTTGGATCGGAGGCCTTTTATAAATGGTGTGAGGAAAATGATATTTGTCCCACAGTAGCGGGACAGCCCGGTCATGCCCAATGGCATCAGAAAAAGATAGATGAGGCTATGACCGCCTTTGGTTTGGCAAAAGAAAAGTATGATCAGGAGTATCCGGCAAACAGGGTAGAAACTGCGATTTACGCAGCTAGCAGCAAAGTCCCTGATTTTGGAGAAACCTATTTAGCCTATGAAAATACGAAACAAAGAGCTGTGGCAGCCTATGAGCAATGCTTACATGATGCAAAGCTGATAGGCAGGAGTGGGATGTCTAATGAAGAAGCAAAAAAGTATGGAGACATTCTGCAGGACTATCTGAATTCGGGAATTTTAGAGCCCCGAGAGAAAGAGGCTGCATTAAGCCAATATGGAGAATTTACCCAGGGCTACAGGGGAAGCAGAGGTCAGACGGAATAAAGAAAAACAAAGGAGGGAAAAAAGGATGTTAAGAGAAGAAGATATTCTTAAAATGCGCCAGCAGGGAATGGAAGAAAAGTATAACAGCATTTACAGCAGCCACCTGTTTATTAACCGTCAGTACATGGAGTTTGCCATGGAAGATATTTATCCGCCAATGGTAGGGATTATGCTGCCCAAAAGCTTTGTGGATATGCCTATGGCAATTGCAAAACAGAAATACCCTTCAGAGTATAGGCCTACTGTGATTAAGACAAGTCCGGATTTGTCGATAAATTTTGCTTTTCAATATTTTGAACAGGCTATTCAGGAGGAGGAAATAGGAAAGACAGCAAGATATTACTATGGTATTTTACAAAAATGCTATTCGGGTTACGGATTTTTGGGATTTGAAGAGGGTTATCGGAAAAACAAAGAAGAGCATGCACTGGCATGGTACGTCTACCGGAATCCTACGCTGACGGATACAGTGCTCAATATCCATGCCTTTACAGCAGTTGAAGGACGTTTATTGCAAGGCATATTTAATGCACCTGAAGCGGCTTTTTTTCATTGGCAGCCGTATGCAGTTGAAGTATTTCAATCAATTGTTTCGAAACGGAGTATGGAGGGGAGTAAATGATAGCAGAAAAAATCAAAGTAAATCCATTCGTATTCAGCCAACTGATTTCCTGCCGGATAAGTAAAGAACCAAATGAGCATGGACAGGCATATGTAAAGGGCTATCTGGCTTC
>JBJELR010000064.1:0-4079 GCA_051879255.1 Lachnospiraceae bacterium
AAAAACATAAGCGGCTTAAGCCATTTATAGCGATTACCTCTCCTTATACATTTAGATATCAGTATTTCTCTCCATGTCTTTTTCATCTCTTTTTAATCTTTCGAAACCATACTCCTTTAATCCTTCACTGCTATCATATCATAGAACACATTTTTGTACAGTATTTTTTTGCAAATCCATTAATTTCCTTTCCTGAATCTTGAAATTTTCTTTTCCCTTTTGTATACTGATGCTCATAAATACAAATCCTGTCCCTCTTGCCACTCAAAAGCAGATGGATTGTTCTATGCATGAGGATTAGAATGGAGGAAACAATGGCCGGTTCAACACTTGGAACAATTTTTAAAATCACCACCTGGGGAGAATCTCATGGTGCAGCAATAGGAGTAGTCATCGATGGCTGTCCTGCCGGTCTGCCCTTAAGCGAGGAGCTGATTCAGCCTTTTCTGAACAGACGCAGGCCCGGTCAAAATGTCTATGCCACTCCGCGTAAGGAAGACGATACCGTTAGAATCCTTTCCGGTGTTTTTGAAGGTAAAACCACCGGTGCTCCCATTTCCATGCTGGTGGAAAATACTTCTCAGCGCTCCCATGACTATAGCCAGATTGCTTCCTGTTATCGCCCGGGACATGCAGATTTTACCTTTGACGAAAAATATGGCTTTCGGGATTATCGGGGCGGAGGCCGCTCCTCCGGAAGGGAAACCATTGGCCGGGTGGCTGCCGGTGCCGTAGCCATCCTTTTTCTGAATAAGCTGGGGGTCTCCTTTACTACCTTTACACGTGCTTTGGGCCCCCTTACTCTGATGGATGAGGACATCCATACTTCGCTTTTAAGTAAGACTCCCACCGGAATTCCCAATGAGGCACTAAACCTGGAGGCAGAAGCATTTCTCAAGCAGTGTATGGAAAACAAGGATTCAGCCGGTGGTATTGTGGAATGCCGCATTCATGGACTGCCTGTTGGATTAGGGGATCCTGTTTTTGAAAAACTGGACGCTAATCTATCCAAAGCCATGGTTTCCATAGGGGCCGTTAAAGCCTTTGAAATTGGCGAGGGCACTCATGCCGCCCGGCTTACCGGTTCACAAAACAATGATGGCTTTATGCTAAAAGAAGGAAAAATTACAAAACGCACAAACCATTCCGGCGGCACTCTGGGGGGAATCAGTGATGGCTCTCCTCTTATCCTTAGAGCCCATATTAAGCCTACTCCTTCCATTTTTTCTGCTCAGGAAACGGTTACCTGCAGAGGAGAGGAAGTCACCATTAACATTAAGGGACGCCACGACCCGGTAATCGTCCCCAGAGCCATTATGGTAGTCGAAGCTATGGCTGCTGTCACCATTCTGGATGCTTTGCTTCTGAATATGACGGCTAAAATGGATTCCATTATTGATTTTTACAGGAAATAATATCCTGAAATCATTATTCCCGAAGAAAGAGCTATCTCTTCCTTCGGGAATAATTTTACGGGAATAATTTTATCCTCTAAGCCGGTGAAAAATGATGCAATTCGGTCTGTCTACTTTCATTTCCTTTCCATTCATCACCAAAAGCCCCTTTTTCAAATCTACATTGAAAAAAGTCATGGTACCGGATTCGTGATTCAGCGAAACCAGATGACGGTTATCCGGAAAGAGAGCCGCATCCTTTGGATAATCTCCACTGACGGGCAAACAAAATATCTTACTCAGCATTCCGGTATCCTCATCAATACGATAGAGAATAACGCTGTTATCCCCTGCATTAGAGCTTAAAAGATACTTCATATCCGTTGACAGGTTCAATGCACTGGCTGCACTGGTGGTGGCATGATATTCATTCAGGGTAGAAATCGTTTGAATTTTTTCAAATTCAGGATTATTGTTTATTTCTTCATAGGAATAGACATCCACATAGTTTTTCAGTTCATGAACGATATACAGAAATCTTCCATCTCTGGAAAATTTCAAATGTCTGGGCGCAGAAGCCTGCTCACTTCGAATAATATCCGCCAGCTTCAGCTTTCCTGCTGTATGATCAACCCGATATACATTCACATGATCCATGCCCAAGTCTGCAGCACACAAATATTTATTATCCCGGGTCATTTTTACACAGTTAATATGAGGACGATAATTTCGTTCAGCAATGCTGCCAAGACCCTTGTGGTAGATTTCGTCGGTAATCTCTCCTACTCCGCCATCCTCTCTAAGGCGAAGCACAGTAACCTTCCCATCATGATAGCCGGCTACAAAAAGAAGCTTATCCTGATAGTCTGTAGACAAATAGCAGCCACGCATACCGTTAATGTTTCCTCTGTTGATTTCGATGAGACTGCCATCCTTCTCTATTCGATATGCCTCCACGCCAAAATCCGTAATGGAATATAAAAAATTGGCGTTATGGGATATGGTCACATAGGAGGAATTGGTTATTTCCACCTGATCCTTTTTTGTTAATCTTCCATTATCCATATCCACATCAAATATTTTTATGCCATGCTCATCCCCCATGGTATAGGTAGATACATAGGCAATATACTTATCCTGTGCCATATTGTTCTTCCTTTCCTGTCTGCTGGTTTCATTCTATCATATCCTGCCGAATAATAGCAAGGTTCTTTTTCCTGTTGTTCAGTAATAGTAAATTTTATGTTTACTATACTTGACTTTCCCTAAATATGGATTATAATATTAGTCTATAGGAGTTTAGAATTTGTAAACTTTTTATTTACTATAGTAATGATTGTTGTAAGGATTGATACTTATTGTTTCCCTTTCACTTTTCAGTTTAAACAGTATCGTACACTTACAGCGATGGACAAGGAGATGGACATGGAAATTGGAAATCGTTTAAAGGAATTACGAATACAAAAAGGGCTGACCCAGGAGGAGTTAGCTGATCGGGCCGAGTTATCCAAGGGCTTTATTTCTCAGCTTGAAAGGGATTTAACTTCTCCCTCCATTGCTACTCTGATCGATATTTTACAGTGTCTTGGGACAGATTTAAGTGATTTCTTCACTAAAGAAGAAGATACTCAGATCGTCTTTCATGATGCAGACTATTTTGAAAAGCTGGATACTGATTATGGATTAAAAACGGAGTGGATTATTCCCAATGCACAAAAAAACATCATGGAGCCCATACGCCTTACACTCAAGCCGGGGGCACAGACCTATCCGGATAATCCCCATGAAGGTGAAGAATTCGGCTACGTCCTGTCAGGAAGTATTTCCCTGCATATCGGCAGCAAGATTTATCCGGCAAAAAAGGGAGAATCCTTTTATTTTACGCCTAACTCTACCCACTACATTAAGGCCAACAGCAAAACCGGAGCCAGTCTGATTTGGATCAGCTCTCCTCCAAGTTTTTAATCTGCATCTATTGACCCGCTGAAGGAAGGAAAATTGCCATGAGTACAAAATTAATCGATTTACAACACATTTCCAAATCCTATGGAGATAACCTGATTCTGGATGATATGAATCTCTATATTCGTGAAAATGAGTTTCTCACTCTTTTGGGCCCCAGTGGTTGCGGCAAAACCACTACTCTACGTATTATCGGTGGCTTTGAAAAAGCGGATCAGGGGATTGTCTGCTTTGACGGACGGGATATTTCCAAACTGCCCCCAAACAAACGGCAGGTAAACACCGTTTTCCAGAAATATGCTCTGTTTACCCATATGACCATTGCCGAAAATATTGCCTTTGGATTAAAAATCAAGGGAAAAAGTAAAGCCTATATTGATGATAAAATTAACTATGCTCTAAAGCTGGTAAATTTGGAAGGGTACGGACACCGCAGTCCCGATTCTCTTAGCGGTGGACAGCAGCAGCGAATTGCCATTGCCAGGGCTATCGTCAACGAGCCTAAGGTTCTTCTTCTGGATGAGCCTCTGGGGGCTCTGGACTTGAAGCTTCGTCAGGATATGCAGTATGAGCTGATTCGGCTGAAAAATGAGTTGGGTATCACCTTTATTTATGTTACCCACGATCAGGAGGAAGCCCTTACCATGTCGGATACCATTGTGGTAATGAATCAGGGATATATCCAGCAGATAGGTACTCCTGAAGATATTTATAACGAACCCG
>JBJELR010000065.1:0-4067 GCA_051879255.1 Lachnospiraceae bacterium
CCGGATCTTTTCAGAGCCTCTTTTTTCTGCCGTGCTTCGGCTATGCGCTGGGCTTCTGCCTTCTTCCTTTTGAAAACATCTTTATTGGCTAAAAATACCAAAAACAGGATAAACAAAACTGCATTGGCCAGATTGGCATTAGGCTCCGAAAATTCCAGGGTCGTCAGTCCGCTGGAGAAAAGCCGGACAGTAAGAGCCGCTACGATAATGCCTACAGCATCGTTGCTACGGGTTCCGATATAACCTCCCAGAATCATGGGAAACATATGGATCGTAACGGAGCCGATACTGGCCAGACCCAATGTAGAGGACATCTGCGTGGAAAAGGAAGCATCCACAGTTCCGGCTACGCATACCAGTCCCCCTGCCAGGGCATAGCATATAACTGCATGCTTGAAAATATTAATACCGCTGTTTCTCGCAATAAGCTGGGAGCCCTGAATGGCCCGCATCTCATAGCCAAATCGGGTGGAATTCATCACTATAGCTACAAACAGAGCTGCCAAAACGATCAGGACAATGGTAAAGGAGGTTTCCGTCAAAATTTCAATTCCGGACGTACCAAACAGGTTCAATCCTTTTCCCTGAGAAACCACATAAGGTACACATTCCCAAATCAAACCGATACCAATACCCAACACCATAGGCGGCACTCGCAATGTAATAAAGACGATTCCGGTAATAAATCCGAAGATCAGTCCGAAGCTAAGCGAAAACAACAGCAGCCATATTCCGGAAAGCCCTATGGACATGGCAAGGATACCGCCCACTATGGTTCCGGCCAGACGCTGTGCTCCTAAAGAGAGATCAAAACGCCCACAGTTTAAATTAAAGGATAACGCAAAGGCGGTAAGGGCTGCAATCCCACTGTTGCGGACCAGCGTTTTAATATCCAGTATTGAACCGATCAGATGCCGGCCTTTAAATATCTGGCACGCAGCCTCCATCAACAGATACATGACTAGGGGGAAGGCAAGCGTGAACAAAATCTGCTTGATTCGTTTCATAAGCTATCTCCTGTCTTTCCGAATATAAATAGAATCTAATACTAACAATAATTATTTAAGCTTTTCGGCAATAATCGCATTTACATCTGCCAGAGCCTCAAGCTTTGCTTCAATAGTCTGGAAGGTAACGCTGCCGTCATTTTCCACACACAGAGCCTGAAGATCATCCGCATTAAGAACATAAGACTCAGGTGAGCTGTCCAGCCGGCTGATACCGGTATAAGTTTCAGCATCCAGACAAGCCCAGGGTTCTACCTTGAACAGAACTGCCTTGCCATTATCCTTCATGGCATCAGCGTATCCGGTAAGGGCATTGTAAAGGATAATTGAACAGATACCGTTTGCATTGTTCAGTGGGTTGATGATTGCTGCATTAAGCATCGTATCATCCTGAGAATCGATCGTACCAAAGCCGGTTGCGGTCTGTGCTTCAATAGAAGCGGTTCCAACAATCTTTATGTTCTTATTCAGACTAACCTCCACATCAGATAAAGCGTTTGTAAATGCAGAATAACTGAATACAGCGGCAAAGATATCGTAGTCACCGGTCTGGAACTGGGTCTGTGCTGCAGTAGTTGCTGCCGCAAGATCCAAACCGGGATAGATATAAATCTTGATATCAGAATTGCCGGTAGCAACTTCACCGGGATTCTGGTTGTTGATGATTTCATCAATGCTCTTCTCATAGGTAAGGCCATACTTATCCTGCATAGCCTGAAGAATGCCTTCTACGGAATAATAGTGGGAAGCCGCACCCTGTCCGCTTGCACCGCCTACTGCCGCACCGGAGAAAATAAATACGCTGTGGTTCTCACCATCGCTTAACAGGTTATCAAAAGCTTCCGAATAAGCGACTCCCATTCCTTGGGCAGAAGCACCGCAATGTCCCAGATTATAGGTCAGCTCGGCTACTTCCTCATTCAGTGCGGAATTCTGGGTAACAAACCACATCCCCCATTCCTCGGCTTTACGGGCACCCTGAGAGATTGCATCATTAGAGGTAACAAAATTAATCAGACCTACACAGCCCGCAGCATAGGCTCTTTCCATAAAGTCTACAAGACCATTGGCATCTGCCAGCTTCTCGGAAAACATAAATTCCATATTCAGGGCAGGCCCAACCACATTTTCATAATAGGATTTCTGTACTTCCCAGATTTCTCCCTCTGTAATTGTAGCTACGGCAATTTTATAAGGATCCCCTTTGCTCTCGCTGGGTACAGCAGCACTGCTTTCCTCTTTCCCATCAGCAGCATCGGTTCCTTGGCTACTTGTGGAAGCCGTATTTGTGCAGCCACTTAACAAAGACAGCACCATGGCCAGGGTTAAAAGTAACGAAGTGATTTTCTTTAACTTTTTCATCCATTTTCTCCTTTTCTTTACCTATGTACGGTGTACAATCTATTTGCAAACGCTCCTTTGAGCGTAATTGCCCAACATGAGGAAACTCTAGTTTAGCCCTCCGGCGCCGGAAGTCCCTGCGGACGTTTCTGCGAGGTATAAACCAGAATAAGGAAAATTATTCCTCTGACCCCCTGTATTACGGTGGAATCCACGTTAATCATCAGCATACCCTGATTGAGAACACATACGGTAACAGCTCCTATAATTCCCGCATAGGCCGAGGATCTGCTTCCGCCAAAGATGGACATTCCTCCCAACACCAGGGCCAGCATACAGTCCATGTTCAGCGAAGTCAGGGTATTGGCCCCTATGGATCCGGCACGGACGATTGCCAACAGAGCCCCAATACCACAGCCTATTCCCGCAATGAAGAAAGCCAGAACCAGATATTTTGGTCCGCTGATACCCGTCTGCTCGGCACACACCGAATTGGTTCCCAGCATTCGCTGAGAGCGACCGATTGCCGTAAAGTGAAACAGCACCACAGAAACGATAAAGTACAGACAAAAAACGATATAGGAAAACTTCATCTGGGTAAGCCTGGTGATGATGTCATGTGGCAGGGAAACCGTAGTTCCTCCCAGGATGGACTGCTGCAGAGCTGCCAAAAGCGTCATCATAACGATGGTGACGAACATGACACGCACCTTAAGAACCGTGCTCAGCAGGGCAGATATAACCATAATAAAAATCCCCAGAGTAACTGCTACCAGAATCATGACCGCACTGCTTCCGGTACGATTATAGACCATACCTGCAATGGTAGCGGTGAGCACTGTGGTAGCTCCCATGGCCAGATTTACGTTCCCCGTAGCAAAAATAAATGCTGCACCGGTGGATACCGTACCTACAATCAAAGCCTGTTCAAAGATAATCTTCAGACTGGTAGGAGAGGTAAATCGTCCTCCCGTCATCACTGAGAAAAAAAAGGTCAGCAGGACAAGAAAAATCAAAGGCATCAAACGCATAAAGTGTCGGTGCGAGCCGATTCTCCGAGCCAGCTCCTTCAGCTTTAAGAAAGGATTTTCTTCTTTTATTTTCATGGCTTCCTCCTTAAATCATATAATCAATCAGCATATGCTCCGTGACGTTTTCTGTTCTGAACTTTTCACAGGTAACTTCTCCGTCCTTTAAAATCAGAATCCGGTCACACATACCAATCAGCTCCTGAAGCTCCTCCGAGATAAGCAGAATGGATTTTCCTGCCCTTTTCATCTCGTAAATCAGCTGGTACATAGCTGCCTTGACCCCCATATCGATTCCTCGGGTTGGACAGTCCAGAATCAGAATTTCGGCATCAGAGGCTATCCACTTTCCGAATACCACCTTCTGCTTATTTCCTCCTGAAAGGGTATTCACATTATAGTGCTTATTGGCACATTTTATAGAAAGCTCCTGTACCTGCTTATCCACATAGGCATTTTCCTTCTTCCCGGAAATCAGATTAAGAAACCAGGTATTTACCTTATAGCCGGTGGAAGCAATATTTTCATAAATGGATGCGGACAGTCCCAGAGACTCCGTATCCCTGTTTTTAGAAACATAGGCCATTCTATGGTTAATGGCAACTCTGGGATTTTTCACCCTGGTACCGTCGGCTACCGTAACGGAGCCATCCAGTATCTTCTCTATACCGAAAAGTGCCCGTCCTACTGT
>JBJELR010000066.1:0-4065 GCA_051879255.1 Lachnospiraceae bacterium
GAATATGCAAAATGCGGATACGGCTACGTGCATGCGGTTCAAAAATATAACCTTTTCAATTCTACGCCCAGACTGTTAATTGAAACGGTCTGTATTGCGGGAATGGTTTTGTACATGATTATGGTGATGCAATCGGGAGGAACGGTGGAGGAAATGCTGCCCCAGCTAACCACCTTTGCTTTTGCCGCCATGCGCCTTATCCCCAGTGCCAACCGGATCAATAACCACCTCACCAGTATTGCCTATTTTGAGCCCTTTTTCATGGGGGTGAGTGACCATTTGCAGGAGGAAATCAACGATAAAAACATGGTTTACGACCCCAGGGCATATGAAAAGAAAAAAAAGGTGGACAAGCTGGAAATCAAGGAGGCAATCCGCCTTGAGGACATTACCTATAAATACCCCAATACTAAGGTGCTGATTTTTGACCATGCCAATATGGAAATCCCTATTGGCTCTGCAGTTGGTATCGTAGGAAGCTCCGGTTCGGGAAAAACCACAGTGGTGGATATTCTGTTGGGACTGCTTAAGCTGGAGAGCGGCAGAATTCTGGCAGATGATGTGGAAATTAAGGATCATTATGAGGAATGGCTGAAGAATATCGGTTATATTCCCCAGAGTATTTTTATGTTGGATTCTACCATCCGCAACAATGTGGCCTTTGGCTATGCTCCTGAGGATATTGAGGAAAGCAGGGTGTGGGAGGTACTTAAGGAGGCCCAGTTGGATGAATTTGTCCGGGGACTGCCTAAGGGACTGGATACCAGCATCGGGGAGAGAGGAATTCGTTTGTCCGGTGGACAAAGACAGCGTATCGGTATTGCCAGAGCACTTTTTGAGGATCCTGAGGTATTGGTTCTGGATGAAGCCACATCTGCACTGGATAATGATACCGAGGCAGCAATTATGGAATCCATCAATCGGCTGCATGGAAAGAAAACACTGATTATTATTGCCCACAGGCTCCAAACCATTGAGAAATGTGATATGGTTTACCGGGTGGAAAATGGTAAGGTGAGCCGGGAGAGATAAGAGGGAAAGGAAAATGGAGGAAATCAGGAAGCTTTGGAAAAGGTATGAAGAAGCCATCAGCTATTTGTTCTGGGGCGGAGTGGCCTTTTTCCTAAGTATGGCATTGTTTTATTTGTTTGCCAATGTGATGGAGTTTTATGAGCAGATTGCGAACATCTTTTCCTGGATTATTTGCGTAATCTTCACGTATTTTACCAATCGAATTTTTGTGTTTAAAAGTAAAAGTACGGGAATTTTGGGAATGGGAAAGGAATTTGCCAGTTTTATCGGGGCCAGACTGGCCACTCTGGTGTTGGAAAATGGCATACTTTTTGTTTTAATCGACCTTTTTGCCATGAATAATATGATAGCAAAATTTATTGGCCAGGTAGCGGTAATTGTATCCAATTACATTTTAAGTAAAATTTGGATTTTTAAGAAAAAAGAAAGCTGATTCCAGACATAGGTAAAGAAAGGAGAAGGGCATGGAAAAAAAGCCCAGGCAGGCAAATTATGAAGGGTTGCGCATACTGGCTATGTTCATGGTCATATCCATGCATTATCTGCAAAAGGGAGGCCTTCTTTTGCCCTTGTCTGAAAGCTTCAGTCCATCCAATCTGGCGGCCTGGCTGGTGGAGGCCTTTTGCATCGGAGCGGCCAATGTCTACGTACTAATTGGCGGCTATTTTCTGACAGAGGCGGCCTGGAGCCTAAGAAAGCTGTTTTCTCTGATTGCACAAATCTGGGTTTATTCTGTAGGAGTTCCTCTGCTTTGTCTGGGCCTCGGAATAGGCAGCGTGGCAGAATGGAATTTTTATGACTGGCTCAGGGTTATTTTTCCCCTACAGTGGGAGCACTATTGGTTTGCTACGGCATATGCGGCACTTTATCTTTTCGTTCCGGTTTTACAGGCGGGGATAAAGAGGTTGACCAAGAGGCAGTTTCAGCTTATGCTGCTTTGTCTGCTGGTTTTCTTTTCTCTGGCAAAAAGCGTTCTTCCGGTAGCTTTGCCTACGGATCGCTATGGCTATGACTTTGGCTGGTTTATCTGCCTGTTTCAGGTGGCTGCTTATCTTCGCCTGTATGGACTCCCATGGCTTGAAGGAAAAAGAAGCCCCTGGCTTATCTATATAGGAAGTGGGTGTTTAATCTGGCTGCTTAGTCTTGGGCTGACCATTTTGGAAAAAAAGGGTTTTCCTCTTTCCCATGCAGGAGATATGCTGTACAGCTATAATCACCTCCTGGTGCTGCTTTTATCAGTAGCTTTGTTTATGGCCTTTAGTCAGCTTACCCTAAAGAAGGGAAGGCTTAAAACCTGGGTATTGCGTTTGGCTCCCTGCAGCTTTGGGGTGTATCTGCTTCATGAAAACCTTGCCATACGTTATCTTTGGCAGTCCTTTACAGGAATCGGGAAGGTACAGGGGAGTTTACTCTTTCTTCCCCATATGCTTGCAGTGGGGTGTCTGATTTATGCCATTGGTGCCGGTGTGGATTTTTTACGCAGCCGGGTATTTGCCGGGGTTGAAAGCCTGGTAAAGAAAAAGGAGGGATAAGATGATTGGTCTGAAAAGACTATACCGGAATCAGGAAAAAATATGGTGTAATCTGGTATTTCCTCTGATCCTTGCAGTCTATCCGCTGGTACTGATTGGACAGGGAGTGGATGTTTCTGATTCTACCTACAGCCTGAGCAATTTTTTCTATTTCCCGCAGACACAAGGCATGTGGATTATTTCTACCTATTTGGCCAATTTGCTTGGCTGGGGACTGACCAGGCTGCCCTTTGGCACAACGCTTTTGGGAATGAACCTGTATACCGGCCTTTTGGTTACGGCTACGGTGCTTCTGGTATACACCGGGCTGCGCAAATGGATGCCTGCCTGGATTGTTTTTCTGGGGGAAGTGGCAGCCATAGGATTTTTGTGGATTCCCAGTACGATTTTATATAATTACCTGACCTATTTTTTCTTTGCCGCAGGAACGATTTTTTTGTATAAGGGACTGGTGGAGGAAAAAAACGCATGGCTGGTACTGGCCGGCGCAGCCCTGGGGATAAATGTATTTGTGCGAATTCCCAATATAACGGAAATGGCTTTGATTTTAGGACTGTGGTATTATCTTTGGATGAAAAAAAAGCCAATTTCCGTATTAACCCAAAAAACCCTGCTTTGTGTGGCCGGATACGTCATGGGGCTGGCTCTGCCTTTAGGGGCAGTGCTGCTGCAATATGGCCTTCAGGGATTGGGAGAGGCAATCCGGGGTCTGGCAGCAATTCAGACTACCGATGCCAGCTATTCTCCCCTGGCCATGCTACTGGCGGTGGTCAAGGCCTATGGCAGAAGCGGAAAATGGGTTCTACTCATGGGAGTAGTTACGGGCCTGGGAATGGCCATGTTTGCCTTGAAAAAAGGATGGATGGAAAAAGGGAAAAAGGGAGTATTTCTATTGGCGCTTCCGGTTCTTCTTCGCTTCCTATGGGGAAGGGGGATGTTCAGCTTTCGCTATTATGAGGACTACACCAGCATATACGAATGGGGAATGCTGGGGCTGTATTTAAGCTGGATAGCCGCAGCTTATCTGCTGGGCTCCACAAGAGCTTCACTGGAAGAAAAGCTGTGGGCGGTGCTGATCCTGATTGTCCTTGTGATTACGCCCCTGGGAAGTAATAATTATACCTACCAGAATCTGAATAACCTGTTTCTTGTGGCACCCTTTACTCTGTATACCTTTGTTAAGGTATTTCGTTATCGTAAAGGAGAGGGCCCCTTATCGGGGCTGGCATTTTGCTGGAAGGCTATGGTAGTGGCTGTGGGAATTATGATACTGGTTCAAAGTACAGGCTTTCATCTGAATTTCCGGTTTCGGGACGGTATGGATGGAACACCCAGAGATTACAGCCTTACTCAGCCCAAGGCGGCAGCAGGAATGAAAACCACAAGAGAAAATGGAGAAGCCCTGGAAGGACTCTGTGCTTATCTTGATAAGGAAGATAAATGGGGAGGGAGCCCTGTAATCCTTTATGGGGACTGCCCCGGCCTTTCCTTTTTGTTTAAT
>JBJELR010000067.1:0-4055 GCA_051879255.1 Lachnospiraceae bacterium
CCTTGCGGCTCGTGGGCTATACCACCGGTAGGGAATCGCACCCTGCCCTGAAGATTTTTATTTAATTTTACTGTATTATAATCCTTTATCTGCTGTTATGCAAGTATGTTCTTAGACTTTTTAAATTTTTTAAATTTCCATATTCTATACTCTACCATGCTCTCCCGTAAACAGATAAGGCTGTTATTTCCTCTGACAACCTTAAATTCATTTTTTGCCGGAAGCTTACCCATCTGTTTTTCTTTCTGCCAGAACATAACCGACACCAATTGGTGCTTCCATTGAATATTCACTATTATAATTATTATAATCTGAAAAATACTGTTTTGTCAGTTCAGCATGATTCAAATGTATAGTTGTTTTAAATCCACAACTCGACAACAATTCTTCTAATTCCAGATCAGAATACCGTACTTTCATCTGTTCGCCTGCTCCCATAGCCAGTACCTGATTTATCTTTGATTCCCTGCTTTCATCCTCAGATGGATAATCAAAGCAGATTACAGAACCATCCACCATTAATCCACTTACCGTTTGAAGAAGATATTGGAATTCTTCCTTACTGAGATAATAGCTTATTCCTAAGAGGCTCCCGAATGATTTCTGTGTTGACAGATACCCTGCTTGAAGCAATTTTTCTTTCCAAGTCATCTCTGCCAAATTACAGGGAACAAAAACAGAGGCTGTTTTAATACCGATTTTCTTTATTCTCTCTATCTTATCCGTAAGCAGCTTAGGTAAATCCAATTCGAAAACAGAAAGACCTTTGTCCGCATTTCTTAAGGAATATGTATCATATCCGGATGCAAATATTATATATTGTTTACATCCAAGACCTTTTTCCTTTTCCAACATTTTTTCACAGAAAGCACTTCTTCCCAGTACGGAGGGTGAAAGTTGTTTATCAACAATCAGTCTTAATCCTTCTTTCTCTGTCCCGGTAAAACCGGGAAGAAAGAAACTAATACCATTCATCATATTTAGTGCTATTTGTTCATAGTCACTTCCCAGAAGCAGCTTGGCAGCACTGTCCTTAAATATATGTATCCGATTATTTTTATAATGATATGCTCTGGCAAAACAGCTTACCTTGGCGGTCATATTATCCATAAATGTTTCCTCCCATGCCTATCCAAATAGAATTTTGGCAGTTCTCTCTAACTCTTTTCTCTCCCGGATATCATCATAGCCACTTTCTTTATCATCAATTCCTTTAATAGGGTCTATAGAAAACAACCCATCCCGGTTACAGTAGAACAAAATTTTTTTTACTCCACTTAGCTTAAATCTTGCCTCTGCATTTCCTTCCGGATAAAGCTTTACCGTCTGTATTCTGTCAGAAGATTCAGCAGCAATAAATGATATATAATGATTTTTTGTCATACTATGCTCTATGCGAACATAATACTCATCCTCTATTTGCTCAATAAATATCTTGTGATTTTCGTCGGTCTCCTCCGGCTTTGCCACTGTCATAAGAATGCCATGACAATTTATTACTGCTTCTCCCATACTATGAATCACATTTCCGCAGATTGGACAAATATAGAATTTGGATTTTAATACATTCGCAGATACATTGGAATTATAGACAGCATTCCCGGAAAGCAATTCTGTAACGGATACGGAAAAAGCTTCTGCTATAGGCTCAAGTAATGTGATATCCGGATACCCTTTGGCAGTCTCCCACTTTGAAATGGTCTTGTCAGTCACTCCCAGCCTATCTGCTAATTGTAATTGAGTCATTTTATTTTTTTCGCGCAGTTCTTTAATCACTGCTCCTGTAACATATTGGTTCATTTTCCTCCACCTCCAAGATAATAATAACTCTAAATTCATTTTTTTGTACCTACGGAAAGTAGAGTTGGCCTCAAATAAATCAGCAGCAGATTGGTACTCTTGCCTGTGATGCACTGAATGTTTCTGCGGCTGCCCTTACCAAGATGAATGCGCAGTATCTGAAAGTCAATCTTCTGCTTGGTCTGTTGAACGCCAGAGAAGATATTTTCGCATTATTTCCCATGGCAAGGGAAGCAGTAACCAATACCTAATTAGAAATACCCGTTCTCCTCGGTGCTTTCGGAATGATGTGCAGAGGTGAGATATGTGCCTTAAATATGAATGATATTAATGGCACTACCATTCACATTCATCATTCCCTAGTATTGGGGCATGATAATAAATGGCATCTAAAAGCACCTAAGACAGAATCTTCTGACCGCTATGTAGAGATTCCTCAATTCGTAGCTGATAGGATCAGGGAAAAGGGACATATAACAAAAATAAATCCTCAATCCATTTAACAAACATTTTCAAAGCTATTGAAGTCCGTTTATCACCATGCTATGAATCACTTTTCTAAAAAATAGACACGCAAAAAAAGATGCCGATATAATCAGCATCTTTTAGCAGGGGAAGAGGGATTCGAACCCCCGTGAACAGTTTTGGAGACTGTCATCCTGCCGCTGGATGATTCCCCTATCTTATCTTGTGCCTGCGCATCAACGATATTGATTATAACATAGCCCCAATAGATACGCAAGCACTTTTTCAAAGCCTCAAACCTCAAGTCTCAAGATTATCCTAAATCAATTCCATGGCATCCCTTACAGAAGCCACAAAAATCAACTTAATTCCCCGGATATCCACCAGACTGTCACGACAGGCTTCGGGCACAACACAGATGGTAAAGCCCAGCTTCTTCGCCTCCTGCACCCTTACAGAAGCCTGAGAAACTGCCCTCACCTCTCCGCTTAAGCCCACCTCACCAAAGACCATCATCTTATCCTCCAGGGAGCGGTTCTTATAGCTGGAAACCAGAGCCATTACAATACCTAAATCCAGGGCTGGCTCCTGCAGCTTCATTCCCCCTGCAATATTCACATAAGCATCCGAGGAGGAAATCTGCAGTCCTACTCTTTTCTCCAGCACAGCGATGAGCAGATTCAAGCGGTTAAAGTCTGTCCCTGTAGCCTGCCTTCTGGGTATTCCAAAATTACTATGACAAACCAGTGCCTGAATTTCGATTAAAACCGGGCGAGTACCTTCCATAGAACAGGCCACGATGGAGCCACTGGCTCCCTGAGGCTTTCCATTCAGCATAAATTCAGAAGGGTTCCTCACCTCTACCAGCCCTTCCTGACGCATCTCAAAAACACCGATTTCATTGGTAGAGCCAAACCGGTTCTTCACCCCGCGTAAAATACGGTAAGAAGCGTGTCTGTCCCCCTCAAAATACAGCACCGTATCTACCATGTGCTCCAGAACTCTGGGACCTGCTACCGTTCCCTCCTTGGTGACATGACCTACAATAAAAATAGAGGTTCCCGTACTCTTTGCCAACTGCAAAAGTATACCGGTAGATTCCCGTACCTGGGAAACGCTGCCGGGGGCTGCTCCCACACTTTCATTATACATCGTCTGTATGGAATCAATAATCACTGCCTGGGGCTCAATTCTTCTGATGGTTTCCTCAATTATTCCCAGATTGGTCTCACAAAGCAGGAGTAAATCATCACTGAAATCCCCCATTCGCAAGGCCCGCAGTTTAATCTGCTTTAAGGACTCCTCTCCGGAAATATACAGTACCTTTCTTCCCTGACCGGCCAGTCTCTGGCATACCTGTAAAAGCAGGGTGGATTTACCAATCCCCGGGTCTCCTCCCACCAGAATAAGAGAGCCCGGAATAATTCCTCCCCCAAGAACCCGATCCAGTTCTCCGATTCCTATTGTAATCCGGTCTTCTTTTACCAAAGAAACCTGGGACAGGACAGAAGGCTCCTTTTTCTCATTTCTGCTTTTACTGCCTGATGCCTTACCTGAAGAAGAAATAACCGTTTCTTCAACCAGACTGTTCCAGGCTTTACAGCCAGGGCATTGCCCCATCCATTTGGCAGATTCAAAACCACATTCCTGGCAGAAAAAAACCGTACTTTTCTTTGCCTTTGCCATCTCTTCCTCCATGTTGAAGCATTTATCCTAAGCTTAGCAAATCCTTCTGTGCGCCATAGGATTTAAACTTTACGGATTTCTACCGTTACCCCACCTTCTGCGGG
>JBJELR010000068.1:0-4044 GCA_051879255.1 Lachnospiraceae bacterium
TCCCCCATTGTATTATTTATATGCAAAATTATTTGCCCTGTTCTCCCATCGTTCCCTGTTAATCCAAAAGCTTGCTGCCATCATCCCAATGACCGCCACATTAGTCATCGGAGCCACCGTTGTACGCAAAAATTGGGGGAACAGAGTGTCCTTTTTGTTTTTATTGTTTCTTACCTGCATTCCCTGCTCCATGGAGTTTGCCGTTCAGGTCAGAATGTATTCCCTGGCTTTATTCTTCGTTACGGTTTGTGGAATATTTGCCTATTTGGCGTTTATGGATGGGAAAAAGAAGAATTTTTTCGTATTTGCGTTAACCGGAGTTTTAGCAGCCTATACCCATTATTTTGCCTTTGTATCCGTTATCGTTATCACCGGCTTGCTGTTTCTGGCAATTTTAATTTGGAAAAGAGAACGGATAACCAAATGGATCATCTCTGCCCTTTTCATGGTGATCTGTTATTTGCCCTGGATGCCTTCCTTTATCCGGCAGGTTAGAAATGTGGAGCAGGGCTATTGGATTCCGGAGATTACAGTAGAAACGATTTGGGGATATTTCACCTGGACCTTTGATCTGGAATTGATTCCGGGAGCCGTATTGATCTTTTTGCTTTTACTCAAAGGAGCAAGTACCTACAATATAATCCGGATCGCATTACATAAGAGACAGATTGAAATCTTTGCCCTGTTTTGTATGCTGGTTCCTGTATGTACTACTCTCTTTGGTGTTATTGCTTCAATATACAGAACACCTATTTATCGGGATCAGTATATTTTCCCGGCACTGGGCCTATTGGCACTTTTCTTTGCTATTGCCATGAGAACTGCAAATAAGGGTATCCTGATGCTTATCAGTCTTTTCTTCCTGTTTGTGGGAGGCGTACAATATAAGGAGTGCTATCATCAGGAATATAACAGCACCTATGTGCCCCAGACAGAAGCCTTTTTTTCAGAGAATTTACAGGAGGCTGATTACGTTCTCTATAATTGGGAAGCCTTCGACTTTATTTATGAATGCTATTTTCCCAAGGAGCAATTAGCCTATTCAGAAGAATTTGATTTTTCCCGCAGCTTCCATGTGGTCTGGTTTTTGGATACTGAGTGGATGCCCGAAATAGACACTAATGTTCTTGGCCAAAATGGATTGATTATGGAGCATATGGGGCATTATGGTATAGAGCATAATGAGTTTGAAATCTATAAAATCTACAGGGAAACGCTGGATTAGCCGCAGAACAGAAAGGTATTTTCCCTGGAAAGGCAGTAAAAAATGAATCAAAAAGCATTAACCATTTTAGAATTTGATAAGATTATCCGCCTGTTAACTGATCGGGCCACTTCTGCTCCCGGAAAGGAATTATGTCGTTTACTTTTACCAAAGACAGACCTGGAGGATATTGAAGCAGCTCAGGCTAATACCCGAGATGCCCTGAATCGGCTGATTAAAAAAGGCAGTATATCCTTTGGCGGCAATAAGCCTCTGGGCCATTCCTTAAGCTCACTGGAAATCGGCAGCTGTCTGTCTGCCCCTGAGCTTCTTACCATAGCCGGTTTTCTGGAAAATGCCAATAGGATCAAGTCCTATGGACGAAGGGAAAGAGAGGACAGCCCGCAAGATAGCCTGGATGCTTATTTTGAAGCTATCGAGCCACTGACCCCTTTGGCTCAGGAAATTCGTCGCTGCATCTTATCTGAAGAAGAATTTGCTGACGATGCCAGCCCTGCCCTGAAGCATATCCGTCGCTCAAAAATGCTGAATAATGAAAAAATTCACAGTCAGCTTACCGGTATGGTAAATGCCTCTTTACGCAGCTATCTCCAGGATGCGGTAGTAACCATGAGAAACAACCGCTACTGTATTCCGGTAAAAGCTGAATACAAGGGACAGGTGCCGGGTATGATTCATGACCAGTCTTCTACCGGCTCTACCCTGTTTATTGAGCCTGCCTCTGTAGTCAATCTGAACAACCAGCTAAAGGAGCTGGAGCTTCAGGAGAAGGAAGAAATTGAACGGATTCTGGCCGACTTAAGTGCCCAGGCGGGAGAATATACCGGGTCACTTGCTGCCAATCAGCAAATCATGACTCAATTGGACTTTATTTTTGCCAAAGGCTCTCTTGCTTTGGAGCAGAATGCCAGCCGGCCTCTTTTTAATCAGGAGCATTATATTCATATTCGGAAAGGACGCCATCCTCTTCTGGATAAAAAAAAGGTGGTCCCTATTGATATTTCTTTGGGAAAGGACTTCGATTTACTGATTATTACAGGACCCAATACCGGTGGTAAAACCGTTTCCTTAAAAACTCTGGGGTTATTCACTCTGATGGGCCAGGCAGGTCTTCATATCCCTGCCCGGGATCGGTCCCAGCTATCCGTTTTTTCTAACGTTTTTGCTGATATTGGCGATGAACAAAGTATCGAGCAGAACCTGAGTACCTTTTCTTCTCATATGAAAAATATTATTACCATTTTACAGGAGGCAGACCGGGATTCCCTCTGTCTTTTTGATGAATTGAATGCGGGAACGGATCCTACAGAAGGGGCGGCTCTTGCCATTGCCATTCTCTCTTATCTCCATGAGAGAGGAATCCGTACTATGGCTACCACCCATTACAGTGAACTGAAGGTTTATGC
Source organism: Lachnospiraceae bacterium (assembly GCA_051879255.1). Taxonomy (GTDB): domain Bacteria; phylum Bacillota; class Clostridia; order Lachnospirales; family Lachnospiraceae; genus SFDP01. The sequence goes on from JBJELR010000068.1 coordinate 2,632, forward strand.
TCTGTCCACCCCCTTTGTGGAAAATGCCTGCTGTGAATTCGATGTGGAAACCCTAAGTCCCACCTATCGTTTATTGATCGGAATTCCGGGAAAAAGTAACGCCTTTGCCATTTCCGGTAAACTGGGTCTGCCGGAGCACATTATTGATAAGGCCAAAGAGCAGATTAGCGCCGAAAAAGAAAGCTTTGAAGACCTGCTGGCCTCTTTGGAAGAAAGCCGGATTACCATTGAGAAGGAGCAGTTGGAAATCGTCAAATACAAGGCAGAAATTGAACAGCTAAAGAATCGTCTTCAGGCAAAAAATGACAAAATTGATGAAAGTCGGGAGAAAATTCTGCGCAAAGCCAACGAGGAAGCCAGAGAAATTCTTCAGGAGGCTAAGTCTGTAGCCGATGAAACCATTCGTATTTTTCAAAAGGCCGGCCCCGGGGCTTCCATGAAGGATTTAGAAAAAACCCGTTCTCAGGTTCGGGATAAAATCAATCAAAAAAATGAAAAGCTGACCCTGAAGACCAAAGCCCCCACCGCTAAGGTTTTAAAGCCGGAGCAGCTTAGGCTGGGAGATACCGTAAAGCTTCTTTCCATGGGGCTTAAGGGAACCGTCAGCTCTCTGCCGGATCAAAAGGGTAATCTTTTCGTCCAGTGTGGAATCATGCGTTCCCAGACTAATATTAAGGATTTGATTCTTATTGACGAACCTACTATTACCACCCCTGTTTTAAATCGTACCGGCAGCGGAAGGATAAAAATGTCCAAAAGCTTCAGTATTTCTCCGGAAATTAATCTATTAGGAAAAACGGTGGATGAGGCCATCGCCCTTTTGGACAAGTATCTGGATGATGCCTATCTGGCTCATCTGCCCAGTGTGCGTATTGTTCATGGTAAGGGAACCGGTGCCCTTCGGGCCGGTGTCCACAATCATTTAAAGCGTTGTAAGACCGTTAAATCCTTCCGGCTGGGTGAATTTGGAGAAGGTGACGCAGGTGTCACAATAGCTGAATTTAAAAGCTGATGGATCAGCTTTCAGTTATGCTGATCTGCAAGCAGCAGGACTCTAATGCAATCATTTCTTCAGGTAAAGAAAGGAGTTAATTATGGCAGCCAAACAAAAAATTTTAATTGTTGATGATGATCAGAATATTGCAGATTTGATTTCCCTCTATTTAACTAAGGAATGCTTTGAAACCATGATTGTCTATGATGGTGAATCTGCCCTTAAGGCTTTAGAAAGCTTTTCCCCCAATTTGATTATTCTGGACTTAATGCTTCCGGGTATTGATGGCTACCAGGTCTGCCGTCAGGTGAGAGCCGGTTCCTCTACTCCCATTATCATGCTTTCCGCAAAGGGTGAGGTTTTCGATAAGGTTTTGGGTCTGGAGCTGGGTGCCGATGATTATATGGAAAAGCCTTTTG
>JBJELR010000069.1:0-4042 GCA_051879255.1 Lachnospiraceae bacterium
TATTTCCTGGAATACTCTGGTCAGTAGCCAGTTAGGAGAAAGAAGCTTGATATATGCACCAACCTCTCCGGCTGAATGGAAAAATGGAATGTATGGCACGAACTGGGCCTACGCTTCGGAAAAAATATTGAAATATTATTTGGATCCCAGAAATTTTTTAAATGAGAAAGGAATTTTTCAGTTTGAGCTTCTTGGTTATTCGGAAGAATTTCATACAGTGGAGGCAGTGGAACATATTCTTCAGGGCAGTTTCATGTATAATTCCACTATAGAAAACGGAAAAACCTATGCCCAGAACTTTGTAGAACTGGGACGGGCAACTCAGGTAAGCCCTTTTCTGATGGCTTCCCGCGTCAGACAGGAGCAAGGAGCAAAGGGAAGCAGTGCATTGATTTCGGGAACCTACGCAGGTTATGAAGGCTATTATAACTATTATAATATTGGAGCCAGTGGAAAAACGGATAAGGAGATCATTGAAAGCGGTCTGACGAAGGCAAAGACAGAGGGCTGGGACAGTCGTTATAAATCTTTAGCGGGGGGAGCGGTATTTCTTGGTGGTTCTTATATTAAGCATGGGCAGGATACCCTCTATTTACAAAAATTTGATGTGGATAACCGCTATGATGGAATTTTTTGGCATCAGTATATGCAGAATATTGAAGCCCCTTATAAAGAAGCATTATCGGTAAGAGCAGCCTATGAAAGGGCAGGGTTATTGGATTCGGCTTATGTTTTTCGTATTCCGGTATATGAAGGAATGCCTTCATCGGCCAGTGTAAAGCCCGGAGAAGAAGATAGGATTACACTAAGCAGTACCCAGATTGATAATCTGCAGGTGGACTCTCAGGTAACTTTGCATCCTTATATTAATGGAAAAGAGGCAGAAGGGGTAGTATGGGAGTTTATCAGTTCGGACCCCACAGTTGCTTCGGTGGATTCTGCTGGAGTAGTAAAAGCATTAACACCGGGAACGACCACCATTACCTGCCGTAAGACAGAGGATATGGAGAATACACTGGAGGGAACCTGTAAAATTACGGTAATTAAGGCAGATATAGATTTATCAGCCCTTGAACTGCCGCAGCTTGCGGATATTACTTACAATCCGAAAAGCAGTCTGAAAGATATTTTGCTTCCGGAAGGTTATCAATGGGTTAACCCGGAAATGGTTCCTACAGTAAAGCAGTCCTCCTATGGGGTAGAGTATAATCCTGACAGCAATAAATATAATGGCATTATTCTGGATATTTCTCTTGCAGTGAAGAAGGCGATACCCGAATATACACTGCCCACTGCTCTGCAGGGAGGCGCAACCAGAGAGCTTTCCAGTGTGCAGCTTCCTCAGGGCTTCAGTTGGGAAGAACCAACACAGTTATTGCCGGATACTGTAGGAAATATTACGGCAAAGGCAAGCTATAATCCGGATATCGAAAATTATGAAACGGTTGAAGGTATTTCGGTAACGGTGAAGGTAGTCTGCCAGAAGCATAGCTTCGGCGAATGGGTAATTATACCGGCAGAGTGTGAAAAGGATGGCAAAAAGATAAGAAGCTGTACAATTTGTGGTATAGAGGAGGAAATCCTGCTTCCGGCTACGGGTCATTCCTATAGTTCTACTGTGACGAAAGAAGCAACCCAGGAGAAGGAAGGGGAACGCCTATTTACCTGCAGTAACTGTCAGCATTCTTATGCCGAGGTCATCCCCAAGCTGCCTTCCAAGCATCAGCATAGCTACCAGCAGGAGATAGTGGTAAAAGCCACTTGCACCACAGATGGACTGATACGCTATACTTGTTCCTGTAAGGATACCTATGAGCAGTCGATTCCTGCCGTTGGCCATGAAATGAAAGATGGGATCTGCGTGACTTGTGGTTATAAAGTGACTGAAAATACCGGCACTGCCGGAAACGGTACGAATAATGGAAATACTTCCTCAAATACAATAGCCGGAAGTACGGGAAATACCGGAACAACAAGCAATAACAATAGTGGGAATAATAGCAGCGGTACAGCAAATAGCGGGACAACAAGTAATAATAGCGGAAACATTGGCAATGGTAATGGAAGTCCGGGAGCAGGGAACGCTACTGGCAACACCGGAAATAGTACCACCGAAAATACAGCAAGCAATAATATAGCGAGCGGTGGTAAAACAGATACCAATACAGCAACCGGCAATATTACATCGGGAAGCAGCACTGCAGAAGGGAATGCAGCAGCCACTGCCGGGCCAAATACCGCCACCAATGGAAACAAAGAGGCACAGATTATCAGCAACGTGGTTGAGAATACCAAAAAAGAGGACAATACCTCCGGCACCACCAAGGTAGAAAAGATTGTTCTTCAATTAAATGATAATACCAATATTTCAAAGCAGATTATGGATATGGCAGTGGAACAGGGAGTAGATCTGGAGGTAGTTCTAAACAATGGAATGAGTTGGAGTCTGGATACGAAAACCATCGGACAGACAGTCATAGAAGAAATCGATATGAGTGCCCGGATCCAGGAAGATATTGTGGAAGCCAGCTTGATAGAGCCTCTGGTGCAGGGCCGAGACTATTTGGAACTGCGCCTGTCTCACAATGGTGAATTCGGATTTAGTGCCCAGTTAACCATTCCGGTTACAGAAGAAAACATTGGTAAGCTGGCTAATCTGTTCTATATGAATGAGGAAACCGGCAGACTGGAGTATCAGATGGCCAGTGAGGTCACCAAAGAAGCCCAGGTCAGCTTTACCTTCAACCATGCTTCTGACTATTTAATCGTCTTTGCCGAAAAAGACATGAAGGCAGAGGTAAGTTTGCAAACAGAGAATCAGGAAAGCGAGAGTGTGGAAGAAGAAAATCCTGTAGATCAGAAAGAGGCTGATCGGCTCTCTCAAAGGGGTAAGGGTACGGTAATCCTTGTCTGTGTACTTATTCTTCTTGTGGCGTCAGCTTTGATTGGTGTCGGAATCTGGTTAACTAAAAGAAGAAAAGAGAAAGAAGACCCGGATACTTATGCAGAAGAAGATTATCTGGATGATGATGTGGATGACTATCGGGAGAAATCACAGAAGAACTCTTGAGAAACTTTTTACTGCAAAATGAATATACTAACCATTTTGGGCGGTCAGCAGAAAACTGACTGCCCTTTTTCTATCTACTGCTAAAGCAAAACCATGGGTGTCATATTTACCACTCTATTCTGCATATACATGGAACAGGTTTATGGAGGGGAAAGCAAGTAGGAGGATAGGATATGGATCATTTTAATGGGAATACATACGATTTATACAAGGATATACAGCTTCGGACGGGGGGAGAAATTTATTTAGGTGTGGTAGGTCCGGTGAGAACCGGAAAATCTACCTTTATTAAGCGTTTTATGGAGCTTCTGGTTTTACCGGCAATGGAAACAGAGGAAGAACGAACACGTGCCAGAGACGAATTGCCTCAGAGTGCGGGAGGAAAAACCATAACCACCACTGAGCCTAAATTTATCCCACAGAAGGCAACGGCAATAAACCTGTCGGAGGATATTCAGGTAAGGGTTCGCCTGATTGATTGTGTAGGATTCATGGTGGAAGGTGCAGCCGGACATATGGAAGAAGACAAGGAACGGATGGTAAAAACGCCCTGGTTTAATGAAGCCATTCCTTTCACCAAAGCAGCAGGAATCGGAACCCAGAAAGTGATTAGTGATCATTCTACGTTAGGTATTGTGGTTACGACAGACGGCACCATTGGTGAGCTGGAGAGAAAACAGTATCTGGCAGCGGAGGAGCACACAATCAATGAGCTTAAACGGTTGCAAAAGCCTTTTCTGGTGCTGGTAAATTCCAGCCGACCCTATAGCGAAGATGCATTGCAGGCAGTGGAAGAAATCAAAGAGAAATATGGAGCCACAGCAATGGCTGTAAATTGTATGCAAATGAAAATTGAGGATATTTACCAATGTTTACGGGAAGTATTAAAGGAATTTCCGGTATCAGGGATGGAATTTTTTGTGCCTAAATGGGTAGAAAGTCTGCCCAATACGCATCCCCTGAAAGCAGATA
>JBJELR010000070.1:0-4019 GCA_051879255.1 Lachnospiraceae bacterium
AGCACCGGTTTTGCAGCAGACATTACTCCATACAGCTTGCTGGGAACGGATACCCCCTTAATGCCCTTTGCATTTACTACAAAATGAACATCTCCGGCATTCAGGCTGTAGACCAGATCACATTTATTCTGGTAGGGAATAAACACCACATTTTCTAACCCATCCTTTCCCTTCCGGTTTTTCAGCTCCTCTAATAGGGATCCCTCTCCTACAAAGGCAAAGACAACCTCCTTTAGGTTCTTAAATTTCTTGATGATTTTCATGATATTGACCAGGTCATAATAAAGCCCGATATTCCCTGAATACATAATAACAAATTTATTCTGTAAGCCATACTTTTCCTTAAAGGCGCTTACCTTTTCATGCTCCGGCTCTAAAGGGATAATTTCTTTTTCATTAATCCAGTTATTAATATAGGCATAAGGAGGCAGCTTCTCTATCTTCCCATTGACCGTAAAACGCTGCTTCAGGGTTTCAATCATATCCCTTCCCACAAGGACAACCTTCCGGGCCTGTCTGCAGCTAAATTTATCCAGAAGCATCATGGTGCTTAGAATCAGTCTGTTATTGGTAAAGGCCACAGCCTGTACCTGCTCCGGGTTGAAATCCTGAATGTTGTAAATCAGCTTGGCACCTTTAATCCATTTTCCCAAAACGCCAAGCAGACCTCCCAATACCGGGGGCTGGGAGATGGTAAAGATATAGTCCTGTTTTTCAACCCTGAAGGTGGCAAATATGGCTGAAACAAAATAGGAAATAATATTAAAAATACGGCTTGGAGCAAAATTCTTTCTGAATTCCGGAACCCGGATTCTCAGTACATCCACCCCATTGATATTTTCATAATAATATTTATGCTTACGGTAATATTGAGAGATTTTTCCGGTATAGGAGGGTACGGTACAGATTACCGTTGTATGAAAGCTGTCGTTTAACCCCTCTGCCAGCTCCGTCAAAATCTGCCCCGTAGAGGCTACGTCCGGGTAATAATAATGTGCATAAATTAAAAGATGCTTTTTACTTGTATCTGTATATTTTTTCCAGGTGAAGGCATCCGGTATGGATAACAGGACAAACTTGGCATTGGTTTCTACGTAGCGCTTCCATAATCGTTTGGGATCCTGCATAAGTCTGTACAGCCATTCCAGATAATGATTTCTCATCCATTCAGGGGCTCTTTTAACGGTTCCGGCATGAAAATCAAAGCCTGCTCCTACCCCCAGCATCAGGGCATGAATTTTGTTCTGATGGTCATACATCCACTGCTCCTGCTTAGGTGCTCCCAGCCCTACCCAGACGATGGAAGCCCCGGATTCATTAATCCTGCGAATGGTTGCTTCATCCTCCTCCTTGGTTAGGGTCCTAAAGGGGGGAGACTCCATTCCCGCAATCTTCGTATCCGGGAAGTCCCTTTCCAGCCTATCTCTTAATTTGTCGATTACCTGCTGTGTACTTCCATAAAAATAATGGCTCACCTGTGTACCTGCTGTGGCCTTCCACAACGCAGGCATGATATCCGGTCCCGGTACCTGCTCTGCCATCTTATAGCCCCGTAATCTTTGTACCAAGGCCAACGGACTGCCATCCGGGAGAGCCAAAAAGGCCTCATTCTGGATTTTACAGTAGGCCTCGTTGGTCTTTGCCATTACCGTAGTGTGAACATTGGAGAGACAGATGAATTTTCCCTTCAGTTCATCCAACTGCGACAGGATAATCTCTACCGATTCCTCCATATTGGTAACAGCAATATTTACGCCTAAAATCCGATTCGTAAACGGTTTCTTCATCTTAATCCCCATGCATAGAACAGGCCTTGCCTGTTTTTCTAATCACCCTGGCCGGATTTCCTGCAATAACACTGTTGGCTTCAAATTTACCGCATACAACGGCTCCGGCTCCCACCACACAGTTATCACCAAGCCAGGTTCCTTTTAAAATCAGTGCATTACAGCCAATAAAGCAGTTTCTGCCAATGTGAATCGGTGCTGTCCCAATCTTTTCCTTTTCATCCCTTAGCCTTGCCTGGGCTTCAATGGGGTGAAAGTCGTTATCCAATATCTTTACATTGCCTCCAATATTGGTATTATCCCCTATGGTGATTTCTTTCCTTGCATAGATGGTAGCGCCGGAAATTCCTACCTGATTGCCTATCTCTATTCTGGCTCCTGCCACCCTGGTCAGAATAATTGTCCGGGAGTACAGGCCTACCAAATTAGAAAGAAAGGAACTTTTGATGATACACCCATCACCAATAGTCAGATGCCCTCCCTTTTTATTAATAATCACAGGCACTCCCTTTAGTAAAAGCTGTTTCCCGTAATTTACCTTCATCAGCTTTAATATGATTTTGTACCAGTTTCCAAACATAACCCTACCTTTATCCTAATTAAACGCATTTAGCAGCCTTTCCTTCACTTGTGGATATACCTCCATCAGTTCTCTCCAGACCCGGTCATTATTCTGTTCCTGCCCTGCATTGGTCTTCCACAAGCCGGATTTCTGTGCCTTGAGAATGTTAAAGTAAATGAGAATGGTTTCATTACAGTTTACAACATTCACGCCATTTAGTACAGACATACATTTTAACCATAAATCGTCGGTTCCAAGGGCATATTGCTTTATTTTCTCTTGATTAAAGGTTTCAGGCGGCAGGCATCCGGGAGGGTACAAAATACCGTTACAGCCTACTGCCAGATTTAACACAGAGGGCTCGTCCTCTCCATTGTCTATCCACTCATTGTAAGGAGAAAAGTCCTTATTTTGCTTTATTCCTATTCTATGGCTCCAATGGCAGATGATTGTATTGGGGTACTTCTCATGTCCCTTCCATAAATTTTCGATATGGTTTTCGGGATAAAAAATATCATCATCAGCAGTAACCACAAAGCATTGCGGATATTCCTGCATGGTATGAAAGTATTTTTTATGGGGCTTTAAATCCTCGCAATAGCAAATTTCCAATCCTCTTTTCTGTAATTTCATCAGCCTGGCGGGAATTTTTTTATTCGGAAACTGTTCTTCTGCCAGCCACAGAATCACCTTTCTCGGCTTCATGGTCTGGTTAAGCAAAGAGGTTATAGTAACCCAGACAGTATCTACTCTGGCCGGATAGGTGGTCAGAGAGATGATAATCGGGCTGGTCTTATCCGTACCCTTCCCTCTTTTCTTCCCTCCATAAAGAATCGGGTAAAAAAGATTCAGCAACAGCTTGTTTATTTTGTATACCAGAGGCCAGTAGGTTCTGCCTTCCTTTTTCAATCTTCTGACCATTTCATAAAAAAAGGTTATCATTTCACACCCCTTTTCCTGATACCTGAATTACCTGCTTCTGATGAATAGCGCTACAGCCCTATGGATTTTCTGGAAATCTGTCGGTAAGAAAATTCCTGCTTTCCCTGGCCCTCAGCCGCTTTTTTCATCCGGCCAAATTCTTCGGGATTATTCATGATTTTCAATAGCCTGTTTTGAATTTCCTCTGCCGAATCTTCCATGAGAAATTCCACATTTCCCCCAATATCTACATGGGTGGTTCCCTCCCAGTATTTACAGAGCATGGGAATCCCCTGGGCTGTCACCTGCTCCCAATAAACAGAATGTCTTCCCGGAAAAACGACCAAGTCTGCTGCGGCAAAATATTCATAGGATTGTTCGCCCTTCGCCCAGCCGATGTACTGAATCCTTTTTCCATCACAAAGTGCCAGTAAACGCTCTTTTAACCCCTCCTCAATGGAACCGAAAACCAACAGCTTTAGCCGATCACAGTCTATTCTCCTGACGGCTTCCATTAGAAGCAGAGTCTGGGTTTTAAAAGCATCTATCTTTCCCCCGGTAACCAGAAGAAAATCCTCCTGCCCAATACCGAATCTTTCTCTTACTGCCATTTTTACTTCCGGGGCAGCGGCTCTTTTCACCCATTCATCATCCGCACCCATGACCAATAAATCCGTTTTCTTTGGAGAAATTCCAATACGAATGAAACCACATTCTACAATATCCGCCTTATGCTCAACCATTGCTTG
>JBJELR010000071.1:0-4002 GCA_051879255.1 Lachnospiraceae bacterium
TCTGCCGGCTTGACGAATATGGGAGCATTAAAGGTTCCGGAGGAGATGGCTCCCTTTATCGACCGATTCGATATCTATATGGGAATTCCCTTTTCCTCCCGTACCAACTGTGCCATCGTCAGCTTTCAGGACACATTGACCATAAATTTTGGCAGCTGTATCCATGAATCGGATGTAGAACGCTTCTTTTTTTCAAAATTGGTGGAAGACGGTATCGCCGTTACCATTGAAAGTAACCGCAACTTTTGATTATTCAGATAAATCTGAGCCATATTCAAATATGTGCTGAATATGGCATAACCGTTTTCAGAAAGGAAAAAAATATGTCTTATTGTGTAAACTGTGGGGTAAAGCTGGAGCAGTCTCTCACCGTCTGCCCCCTGTGCCATACTCCTGTCATCAATCCTAATGATCCTCGCATACAGGCTGTCGGTTCCCCCACCTTTTCAGAAAAACAGGGGGAAGTGGAGCTGGCCAGAAGAAAGGATGCAGGTATCTGGATTACTATTGTTCTTCTTTCTTCGGCACTGACCTGTCTGATCCTCAACCTGACCACTTTTCAGGGTATACGGTGGTCTCTGCCGGTTATCGGTGCCTGCATTCTGTTATGGGTCTTTTTGTGCCCTAAGATGCTGTATACCCGTCTGCCCTGTCCATAGCTCTGACCTTAGACGGAATATGTATTTTGGCCTATGAATTTTCGCTAAGCCGATTAACAAAGGATTCCCGGTGGTTTGTCGAACTAGCTCTGCCCATTACCTTGTTGGCAGGTGTATTTCTTCTTGTTTATTTTCTTTTGTGTAAACTGGTTTCCCGATCTGCCCTGGCTGTAGTCCTCTATTTTTTTATTGAAACTGCTTTTCTCAATGTGGGGATTGAATTGCTGACTGATCGTTTTTTGGGGCTTGAGCTCCGCCTTGGCTGGTCCGCCATCGTGTTCAGCGTCTGCACCATTATCTCCATAGCCCTGATTGCCATTTTATCCATTGCAAGGCTGCGCAATACAGTAAGAAAACGCCTCCATTTTTAGAGGCGTTTTTGCTTGTGTCCGTTTATTCCTGAGTTTCCTGATTTTTCTTATTCTTATATTCTTCCAGAATAATCGCTCCCTTATTCCCATCCTTCTGTCCCATACGCATAAGATAAGGAAGAACCTCACCGTCAAACTCCTGTTCCTCACCGAATTCGATTACCTCCAGGCAGTTACGAACCACGTTAATAATACAGTTATCAAAATGGCCGCTTTTACAGCTTCTGCATTGCGCCAAAAGGTGTGCAATGCCATGAAGTGTTTCATATTCGTCATAGCCTCCCCGGATATCATACTGAGGCATATTCTTCTGTCCCTCAAATACATAAGTTACTTTATCACGCTGACATGTTCTGGTGCAAATTTTGCTATAGCCAATCAGGCATTCTTTTCCTGCACAGCCTCCGCAAACTTCTTCTGTTTTACAAATTCTTTCCAGGTCATCAAGAATTTCCTGTGCATTAAGCTGCTCATAGGTAATTGCCATAATATCCTCCATTCTGCCGCCTTTTTCTTTGGTAAGCCTTTTTACAGGCTGCTGGTTTTAATTACTTTAATATTTTTTGCTTACCTGTTCATTCTACTACAATGGTATGCTTTTGTCAATTAAGGCAAAAAGAAAAGCACTGCTTACAGTGCTTTTCCTTCTATAACAGATAAATAAAATACACTCCATAGCAGAGCAGCATAATTATCCCCCAGTTTCTTCTCAGCTTTCGGCTTCGATAAACTGCAAGCCAAAGAATCAGCCCTGCAGCCACAGCCACCCATCCATCGATAAAGAAGCTTTTTTCATAGGGAATAGGGGTAATCAGGGCGGCAGTTCCCAAAATAAATAAAATATTAAAGATATTGCTTCCCACAATATTTCCAATGGCAATATCTGCATTTCCTTTCATTGCCGCCGTCACTGAGGTTACCAATTCAGGCAGGGAGGTCCCCAGAGCCACAATGGTAAGCCCAATAAAACGCTCACTCAGTCCTACCGTCTGGGCAATGGCAGTGGCACTGTCTACCGTAATGTCGCTCCCCCAGATAATAATTCCGCCTCCTATCACAGCAAAAAGACATAACTTCCAAAGACTTTTTTCTCCGTCATCACTCTCCTGTTTTCCCCTTTTTGCCATATAAAACAAATAAACCAGGTAAATCAAGAACAGCAGCCACAAAAACACTCCCTCAGTTCTGCTGATCTGTCCTCCGGTGCTTCCCATCACAATCAGAGCAATGGTAATGATAATCAAATATGGAATTTCAATCCTTAAAGTGGACTGTTGAATAGCTACCGGTACAAGCAGTGCGGTAATCCCCAAAATAATAAAAATATTTAAGATATTACTCCCTACTACATTACCCACAGCAATCTCTGCATTTCCCCGTAAGGCTGCTGTAATGCTTACTGCTGCCTCCGGTGCACTGGTTCCCATGGCCACAATAGTCAGGCCTACTACCAGTTGAGGTATCCCCATCTTTCTGGCCATTCCCGATGTTCCTTCAACAAACCAGTCTGCTCCCTTCACCAACAGCAAAAAGCCAATAGCTAAAAAAATCAGTTCGGCAAAAATCATTCCCTTCATCCTTTCTATGGTTTCTTTTTATCAGACGAAAAGACATCGTTTTTTCCCATCCTGATGATGAATAAAATGCGAAATCATTCCCTCTCGGCACCTTTCAGGAAGCCGTAGAGCACGTTCTATTTCCCGTATTTTGATAAAATAGTAAGTTAACATAAGTGTAAGCAGAAGGAGAGAGGATTCCTGCAGTACTCTTTTTCTATTACTTTGGCTGCTTAGCTCTGTTTGGGCAGAAATTTTTTTCTTGGTAAGCATTTGCAAGGTACAGGACTCTTCCGGTTCGTTTTCCGTTTCCGGCACATGGTAAGCAGTCACGCCAAACAGCTCTAACCTGCAAGAGCTGGAAAATGCCCGTATATTTCCCTGATCGATTCCTAACAATAGAAAAACTACTCCTAAAATATAACAAAGCAGCCTGTTATATTTTTTTCTCACGATGTACTCCAATTTTCGAGTGTAATAGACGTCAATAATGTTCCCTGTGACTATAGCATAGAAAAAGTGGAAATACCAGTTTAATTTACCGCCCATTCACTCATAAAATAGTATATTTTAATACGTTATAAAGGCTCATTGCTACGATAAACAAAGACAGTGCTTTCAGCAGCCTCTCTACCTCTGCATTATTTATGCACTTTGAAACAACGGCTCCAATCAGAGCTCCTCCAATTCCTCCCGCTACCATGCTAAGCAAATTAATCCAGGAAAACTCCGGTACGGTTTTTGTCGCTATAGCAGAAAGGATTCCTGCAATCTGTGAAAATAGGATAATATATAAAGAATTTTTAGCTGCCTCCTTGGCCTCCATGGAAAAAAAGAAGAACAATACTGCCATATTGGCGGTTCCCCCTCCTATCCCTAAAAAGGAGGACATGACTCCAAGAGACAGACCAATGACAATGGATAATCCCAGACTGTCTATGGTATGGGAGGGAAGACAATCTTTTTTACAAATATAGACATAAACCAAAAAGGTGATCAGCGTCAGTGCTGCCGCCTGAACCGCCCCCAGAACCCTCTCATCAGCAAAGCTGCTTCTAAACAAATCAAACAAGGCTTTGCCTGCCAAGCCACCCAGTACTGCCCCTGCTGCAAGGGCTGTGCTAGTTCTCCACTTAAGCTTTACTCTATCCCTTCTTCCATAAATAAGGGAACTAACGGACATTCCCAATACAGTACAGCCGGAACAAAAACTTACTGTCGACACAGGTAAAATTCCCAGCATATCCAAAAGAGGTTTAATAATAATCCCTCCACCGGCACCAACGATTACCCCAATACTGGAGGCAAGTATACAAACAAGAAACAAAATTACAGGTATCACTTTTTTCTCCATTTCCCGGCTTACTGCCAAATATCCTATCCGATAAGACTTCCTTCCTATTTTCATGAAAACCA
>JBJELR010000072.1:0-3905 GCA_051879255.1 Lachnospiraceae bacterium
TGAGGTGCAGAAAGGAGAACTGACGCCCGTATTTTTTGGCTCTGCATTAACCAATTTTGGAGTAGAGATTTTTTTACAGCATTTTCTGAATATGACTACGACCCCGCTTCCCAGAATGTCGGATAAGGGGCCTATTGATCCGGTAGAGGAAGAATTTTCTGCTTTTGTGTTTAAAATTCAGGCTAACATGAATAAGGCCCATCGGGATCGAATCGCTTTTATGCGCATTTGTTCCGGAAAATTTGAAGCTAATATGGAAGTAAAGCATGTCCAGGGTGGAAAGGTAATGAGGCTGTCCCAGCCTCAGCAGATTATGGCCAGCGAAAGAAAAATCCTTGAGGAGGCCTACGCGGGAGATATTATCGGTGTTTTTGACCCGGGTATTTTCTCTATTGGAGATACCATCAGTATGCCTAAGGCCGGTTTTCGTTATGAAGGGATTCCTACCTTTGCACCGGAGCATTTTGCCAGAGTGCGCCAGATGGATACCATGAAAAGGAAACAGTTTGTGAAAGGGATTACCCAGATTGCCCAGGAAGGAGCCATCCAGATATTCCAGGAATTTAATACCGGTCTGGAGGAGATTATTGTGGGCGTGGTAGGAGTGCTGCAGTTTGATGTATTAAAATACCGTCTGGAGAACGAGTATAATGTAGAGATACGTCTGGAAAAGCTGCCCTATGAGCATATCCGTTGGATTGAAAACAAGGATGAGGTGGATGTGGACAGGCTTACCGGAACCTCTGACATGAAAAAAGTGAAGGACATGAAAGGAAATCCTCTTTTACTGTTTGTAAATGCATGGAGTGTGGGGATGACCCTGGATCGCAACAAAGACTTGATCCTGTCTGAATTTGGAAAAAACAATTAGATTCCTTTATTGAGATATATCACTTTGGGAGAAAGGGGCAGATGATGAAAAAGATAACAGGTTTACTGCTACTCATTTGTGTATTGAGTGGTTGCCTATTTTCCGGGGAGGCTACCCGGGATACGGTGTTGAGAGAAGAACGGTTGGTTTCGGAGAGTATGCTGCCTGAAACGATGGTGGAGGAGAAGGAAACCGAAAAAGAAGAACTGGATGTGGAAGGAAAGCTTCTATCGACAGAGAAAAAAGCAGATTTGCTCCGTCAGCAGCAGCACCTATATGCCTTTTCCACGCTTCCGGTAACGGAACAGAATCTATATGTGGAAATGCTTTATGCCCTCACCCATTATGCAGAGGAAATGGAAGTGTCTACCATGGAAACGGGAGAAATCGATAAGGTTTTCCAGTGTGTGATGCTGGATCATCCTGAGATTTTTTATGCAGATGGCTATTCCTTTGTCAAATATACTCTGGGCGAGCGGGTAGAGAAGATTACTTTTAGTGGAACCTATAATTATACCTGGGAGGAAAAGGCCGCCAGAGAGGCGCTGATAGAAGAAAAAATTGCTCAAATTATTCAGGGAATACCCCAAAAAGCCTCTGACTATGATAAAGTAAAGTATGTATACGAATGGGTTATTGGCAATACGGAATATGATAAGGCGGCACCGGACAATCAGAACATCTGCTCTGTGTTTTTACAGAGTCGCTCCGTATGTCAGGGCTATGCAAAGGCTGCGCAGGTTCTGCTGCAAAGAGTAGGAATTCCGGCCACTTTGGTTACGGGAACGGTAGGAAATGGAGAGGGACATGCCTGGAACCTGGTTCAGGCAGATAACGCCTGGTACTATCTGGATGCAACCTGGGGAGATGCCTCCTATCTTTTCCAAAGCGGTGAACAGACCATGGGGCAGAAAGTACCGGAGATTAATTATGACTATCTTTGTGTAACCACTAAGGAACTGTTAAGAACCCATAGCTTCAGTGATTTGATTCCTTTACCGGATTGTCAGGCTATGGAGGATAATTACTATGTTCGGGAAGGCGCCTGGTTTCAGGAGGCGGACTGGAAGCAGCTAAAGACTCTGGTGGAGCGCTATTATAGTGAAGGCAGAGAAACCCTTACGCTGAAATGCGCCAATGAGGGGGTTTATCAGGAAATGATTAATCAACTGCTGGGAGAGCAGAAGATTTTTGACTATCTGCAGCCGGAGGGAGACAGCATTCTGTATAGCGACTCGGCCAGACAGATGAGCATAACCTTCTGGCTATAGAGTAGGGCTTCTGCCCTGCACAAATAAATACTAGGCAAAAAAAATATACAATGGTATAATAGGAAGTAATTATAGCCAGAACAAGGAGGTTAACTCATGGAAAAGGAGTATAAGAGAAGCATATATTGTATACAGGATGATAAGCGCATGGGAACGGTGCAGATTTCCGATGATGTAATTGCGGTAATTGCCTGTCTGGCCGCTACAGAGATAAAAGGAGTATCGGCCATGGCCGGAAATCTCACCAACGAGCTTTTGAGCAAAGCGGGAAAGAAGAATCTGGCCAAAGGAGTCAAGGTGATGATTCATGGCCGTAATGTGAAAATAAGCCTTGCCATCATGATGGAATATGGATATAACATTCCCGGCACCTGTACTAAGGTTCAGGACAGAGTAAAATCTGCAGTGGAGAATATGACAGGGCTTAGGGTAACGGATGTGGATATTCGAATTGCCAGTGTAGATATGCAGAAAAGATGAGTGGAGTCACCAATGAATAGGAGAAGTTTACGGGAACAGGTTTTTAAGCTGCTGTTTAGGGTAGAATTTAATCCTACTGAGGAATTGGAGGAGCAATGCCGTCTGTTTTTAGAGCATGAGGAGGTGGCCATGTCTGCTCAGGACGAGGATTTTATCCGTAACAGATTTGCCTCCATCAGAGAGAAGCTGAAAGAAATCGATACCTTAATTAATCAGAAAACCAAGGGCTGGACTACAGAGAGAATGGGAAAGGTAGACTTAACCATTATTCGTCTTGCTGTATTTGAAATGAAATTTGATGGGCTTCCGGAGGGCGTGGCAATCAATGAGGCTGTGGAGCTGGCCAGAAAATTTGGCCAGGAAGAATCTCCCGGCTTTGTGAATGGTGTTTTGGCCAGACTTGCAGAAACGAGGCGGGATTAGCCTGTTATAGGAATAGTTTTATGCCAAATATATATACGGTCACACAAATTAATCGCTATATCAAAAATATGTTCACGCAGGACTATTTACTACAGTCTGTCAGCATCCGGGGAGAGGTTAGCAACTGTAAGTACCACTCCTCTGGACATATTTATTTTACGTTAAAGGACAGAGAGGGAACCTTAAGCTGTATCATGTTTGCCGGTTACCGTAAAGAATTGACCTTTACCCTTCAGGAAGGTCAACAGGTAGTTGTGCAGGGAGGAATTGCTGTCTACGAGCGTGACGGCAAGTATCAGCTTTATGCCCGTAAAATTGAAAAAAGCGGAGAAGGTGCTTTATTTGAGGAATTTCAGAGACTGAAGGCCGGATTGATGGAAAAGGGGCTGTTTGAAAGTCTGTATAAGCAGCCTATTCCCTCCCACATTCGAACCCTGGGAGTGGTTACGGCATCTACGGGAGCAGCTATCAGAGACATTATTAACGTTGCCGGAAGAAGAAATCCTTTTGTGCAGATTCTGCTTTATCCGGCTGTGGTACAAGGGGAGGCTGCAGTGCCCAGCATTGTCCGGGGAATTAAGGCTTTGGAAAGGGCAGGAGTGGATGTGATGATTGTAGGCCGGGGAGGAGGCTCTCTGGAGGATTTATGGGCCTTTAACAGTGAGGAAGTAGCACAGGCAGTATTCGACTGTAGCATTCCGATTATTTCCGCAGTAGGTCATGAAACGGATACTACGATTATCGACTTTGTGGCTGATTTACGTGCACCAACACCTTCGGCTGCGGCAGAACTGGCGGTTTATGATGTCTATGTCTTCCTGCGCCAGTTAAAAGAGAGGGAAGACAGCCTGCAGCAGTGC
>JBJELR010000073.1:0-3900 GCA_051879255.1 Lachnospiraceae bacterium
GAAAACCAACCGTTCAAATGAATGTCATCATCCGGAAGCAGTCCATATACATCTGCATCTCCCACATTCTGCTTGTTCATGTCATACATGGTGATATCCGGGTTATCTTTGAAAATCATACAGGTAACCACCTTATCTCCCACTCTCAGGTCTTTTCCTGCACTATCCTTTCTGACATTTTTACCCATTTTAACGATTTCACCGGTACCCTCATGTCCCAGAGCTATAGGGATCAGGCCAAAGGGATCACGTTTAAACTCATGGGCATCCGTTCCGCAAATACCACAGCCTTCCACTCTGACCAGAATATCATCATCTCCCACCTCCGGCATGGGATATTCCTTCACTTCGAATTTCTCCAGTCCGGTCAGCATAGCCACATGGGCGGTAGAGGGAATACTCCTGTCCGATGTCCCTGCTGCAGTTGATACCCCCACCGTCGTAGCGGACATCTGCTCCAGAACCTGCCGCACAATCCGTTCAAGTTCCTGTTCTTTCATCTTTACCTCCATTTCTTCATTCCTTATCTGATACATAAGCTGTCCGACATGGTACAGCGTCTTCTCTTGGTAAAGGTCTGTGCACTGGTTAAGCCCTCTCCTGTCCTTGAGGCGATGGTAAAGGTACAGTAGCCTTCTCCTCCGAATCCTAAGGCCGCATAGCTGGGCCCGTTCTTCACCAGAATGGCAGTATCCAATGCTTTAGCATATTCCGTAATATGATCTACGTTCTTGGAATGGATATGAGCCGAATGCCGATTGCCATGCTCCAGCCAAAGTGCCGTTTCCACGCCTTCATGGAAATCCTTTACCCGAACCATTCCCAAAATAGGCATCATCAGTTCTTCCGAAATCAAGGGGTGCTCCTTTTCTCCTTCAAAAACGATGCAGCGGACGTCTGCTGAGGCTTCTACTCCTACCATAGCCAGTAAATCTCTGGCACTTCTGCCTACACATTTTCGGTTCAATGCTCCTTTGGGTGTAAGTACAGTATTAACCAGCTTCTGCAATACATCTTTATCCGCCAGATAGCCACCATTTTCCGCAATGATATAATGCATCAGTTCATCTGCAATACTGTCTACGGCAACAATCTCCTTTTCTGCAATACAAGGCAGATTATGATCAAAGGTACAGCCATTGATAATATCCTGTGCTGCCTTTTTAATATCTGCCGTTTCATCTACCAGTACCGGTGGATTACCGGCGCCTGCTCCAATGGCCCTTTTCCCGGAGGAGAGTACCGCTGTTACTACCCCCGGCCCTCCTGTGGCCACTAAAAGATGAATCTCCGGATGTTTTATCATCACTGAACTGCTGTCCATGGTTGGTTCTTCTACTGTCACTGCAATGTTATCCGGTCCCCCCGCCTCCAAAGAAGCTTCGTTGATCATATTTATGGTAAAAATTGTAGTCTTTTTGGCATTGGGATGGGGATTAAATACTACCGTATTTCCACCTGCCAGCATTCCAATACAGTTGCAGATGACCGTTTCAGAAGGGTTGGTTGCCGGAGTAATTGCTCCAATCACTCCGAAAGGTCCCATTTCCACCAAAGTTAATCCTCTGTCGCCGGACCAGGCAATGGTGCTGATATCTTCTGTTCCGGGTGTTTTTTCTGCAGTGAGATGATGCTTAAGGATCTTATCCCCTACATTTCCCATTCCCGTTTCATCCACACCCATATTAGCCAAAAGCTCGGCATTTTTATGTACTTTACTGCGAATAAGGGAAATAATTTTTTCCCGTTGGTCTAAAGTCATGAGGCGTACCTTTTTCTGTGCTTCAATAGAAGCTGCTATGGCATCGTTCATGTCTTTAAATACACCATGCATACCGGCGACCTCTCCGGCAATCTGCATATCGGCCACAACCTTTTGTACAATGGTCTGAACCAGTCGCTCATCTACAGACACTTGATTACCTCCTTCAGTGCGGAGCTTCCATAGGCTGCCAAATCCGTATCCTGACTGGCACTTCCTCCCGAAACGGCCAGAGCACCAATCATGGTTTCTCCCACCATCAGGGGTTCTCCGCCTCCTAATATCATTACTTTTCCATCATGAGAAAATTGCAGCCCATACAGCTCTTGGCCGGGCTGACACAGTCTGGATAACCGACTTGTGGCCATCTGAAAGGCTGTGGAAGTATAGGCCTTGTTTACCGCCACGTCAAAGCTGCCATGATAGGCCCCGTCCATACAGTGAACAGCCACAGGCCTGCCGGATGCATCGGAAACGGCAATTACTACCGCCAATCCCATTTCCTTTGCTTTCTCCTCAACAGCTTCAATAAGTTTAACCGCCAGCCTTAGAGACATTACCTCTTTCACAATGGCCCGGCCTACCAGATTTTCCATTAGTTTTTCCAGTCTGCTTTCCTTCATCTTATTTTCCTAACTGCTCCAGCACCTTTCGGGTAATTGCTGCTACCAGTTCCTGACTGTCCTCAGATTGATGACCGATGCTGCTGCCCCCGCCACAGTTATGGCAGTTTTCTCTTCCCCTGTTCTGACAAAGATCAGCCGGGTGTCGTCCCGGAAGCCCCATCTTTCTTCTGATTTCATATAGCTTTGCAATCTGCTCCTTGTCGAATTCCTTAGGTCCTCCCAGCATCTTGGACTTATATAACAATTCTGCATAAAACTCTACAGATTCCATCTTCATGTATGCTGCCATCAAATCAGTGGACCAGGTAAGTGCTCCGTGACTTTCCAGAAGCACTGCATCAAAATGCTCCAAAAAGGGTTCAACTGCATCAGGGATTTCCATCGTAGAAGGGGTTCCGTAAGGTGCAATGGGCACACAGCCTAATGCAATAACAGCCTCAGGCATAATCGGCTGAGTTAAGGGAATTCCTGCAATAGCAAAGCTGGTGGCAAAAGTCGGATGGGCATGAACAACAGCACCCACATCCGGCCTTTTTGCATATACTCTCATATGCATTTTGATTTCAGAAGAAGGCTTGAAGCCCTTGTTTGCCTGAATCACATTGCCCTGTGCATCTACCTTACAGATAAATTCAGGGGTCATAAAGCCTTTGGATACTCCTGTAGGAGTACATAAAAATTCATTATTGCTCAGCTTAACGGAAATATTACCGTCATTAGCTGCTACCATGTTGCGGTCATAGATTCGTTTTCCTACATCACAAATCATTTTTTTGATTTCATATTCGTTTGGTGCCATGTTTTATTCTCCTTTTCTTGCTCTATTCTGATTACCCGAAACCATGCTTTGTCTGGCCTGTTTTCGGCTAATGGTTACCTTATTCATTGGTCAACTGCCTTGTTTCTCGCGGGGCTTCTTTTCCCAGGGCATTATATCCCCCGGCTCTCTTAAGTATTCGAGAAGCTCATAAATTCCTTCCCCACTCTTACTGTTTACCCGAAAAATCTTCTTACATCCGGCCAACCTCAGCCACCGTTCTGCCTGTTCTGCATTGGCTCCCGGCTTATCGATTTTGGTAACGATTCCAATCACATCCTGGTTTACCATGCAGGTAATATTAGGGGGATAAAGGGAAAAGGGCTCTGTGGCTCCCATCAAAAGTCCCACCACATCAGCCTCATAGGAATAAAGGGCCAGGGCTCTGCCAAAGCCACCGGTTTCCAGATATTCTCCCGGGGTATCAATAATCACATCAAAATGATTAATATACTGGGTCTTTTTATAACGAATGGTTTCTCCTTTAAGGGCCTGCGTCAGGCTGGTCTTCCCTGCCCGGCTTCGTCCCATCAGAATAATTTTTTTCATCTTAATCCCTATGCATAGAACAGGCTGTGCCTGTTCTACTGCCTAAATAAACAAGTGAAAAATTTTAATTTTTCACACTAATCCCCATGCATTGCTGTTTCAGGTTCTGCTGACGGGACATACCGTATACCCTAAAGTATTCTCTA
>JBJELR010000074.1:0-3834 GCA_051879255.1 Lachnospiraceae bacterium
TAACACGGGTATCCGGCTTTGCATTTCGGTTGCCCAAGAGGCAGACAGTCTCCACGTTCCCCGTCCAGGGAAACTGATCCACAGCCACAGCCCGTTCCACCACATATCCTTTCTCCAAAAAGACCTCCAAATCACGAACCAGGCTGGTAGGCTTACAGCTAACGTAGATCAAGCGTTCAACACCATAGTCAATGATTTTCCCAAGAGCTTTAGGATGAACTCCTTCTCTGGGTGGATCCAAAATGATGAAATCCGGTTTTTCCTCTATGCTATCCAATACCTTTAACACATCACCGGCAATAAACTGACAGTTGTCCAAACCATTCAACTCTGCGTTCTGCGCTGCCGCACTTACCGCTTCTTCCACAATTTCCACTCCAATAACCTTTTTGGCCACCGGTGCCATAAGCTGTGCAATGGTTCCCGTTCCGCTGTACAAATCATATACAATTTTCTCCGATGGACCTGTCTGGTTATTCGCTCTCAAGTCACCGATATAGTCCCTTACAGTCTGATACAATACCTCCGCCCCCAGAGAGTTAGTCTGAAAAAAAGAAAAGGTGGATATTCTAAATTTCAACCCCAACAGCTCCTCATAAAAATAATCCCTGCCATAAAGAATCTGTGTCTGATCGCTTTTTACCACATCCGCTACAGAATCATTCCTAAGATGCAGTAAGCCCACAATCTCACCCTTCAGTTTCAAAGAAAGCAGCCTTCTCTTCCACTCCTCCAAAAGCTTTTCTTCCTCCCACTGACAACCTTCTGTTTCTCTTAGCAAGTCACCCTCACTCCTCTGTCTGTTTCCTTCTTCGGTATACTGAGAGGTGGTAACCAATGCTGCCAGAATTTCCCCGGTCTTACTCCCCTTTCTTACCAAAAGGTGGCGCAGGTATCCCTCATGGCGCAGGCGGTGATAAAAGGATAGATTATGCTCCCTGAAAAAGTCCAGGGTTGTTTTCAGAATTAAACGATAATCTTCATCTACAATACAGCAGTTATCCACTGTTACCACATCATAAAAGCTGCCCCGCTTATGCATCCCCAGAGATAAAGGGCCATCCTTAACCTCATCTCCAAAGGAAAACTCCATCTTATTTCGGTATTCATACACTGCCGGGCTGGCCTTTATGCCTTCAAATATCCAGTCCTTCTGTTTTCCCTTAAGACAACTGTCCAATAGCCGTTTTACCTGCTTCTCCTTTATCTTAAGCTGCTCCTCATAAGGGAGAGTAAGGTAGAGACAGCCCCCGCAGAATCCAAAATGGGGGCAGGGACTTTCCGTCTCCGCCAAAGCGGGTTCCTGGGTGGAAAGCACCCTTCCTTCTGCTTTCCCCTTACGGACTTTACTTACCATAAAGTTTACCCTCTGCCCGGGGAGAACATTTTTTACCACACAGGTCGCTTTTATCCTGGTTCCATCCTCCTGAGTCTCCTCCACAATCACCATACCCTTGTTGGGAAAATCCACTCGCTCCACTAGACCTGTATAGGTTTGTCCTTTTTTCATCTTTACCTCCATTTTCATCGCTACTTGCACAAAAAGGCCGTTGTATCAAGAAGATTTTCTCGACTACAACAGCCTCCATCTAATGTCATTGGGACAAAGGTATTCTGCCCATGATACCGAAAAATTCTATATCTCTTCTGTTATCGGCATCCTTCAATTTACTTACTCCTCCGCTGTGGGTGCATCTGCTGCTACCGGTGCTTCATTTTCTTCCTGCTTGGGAATAACGATGGGTTCTGTATCCTCATCCTCAAAAAAATCATCGTCAAAGTCTTCATCAAAATCATCATCCAGTTCTTCCATCGTTTCTCCCCTAAAATAACGATATACTGCATAAGCAACTGCAGCCAAAGCAGCTAAAGCACCAACAACAGCTAAAATCTTCACAAAGGGACAGGATCTCTTTTCTTCTTTTCTCATATTATTACTCCTTACAATTTCCAAAATTTCATCAATCTTATTCATCGCAATCAACCCTCTTTCCTTATCTATTTTTAATATCATACCACTTTTATTTCAATTTTACTACCAGTTTAAGAAGGAAAAATTCTAAATATTTGTTAAATTTTCTCTGATTTGTAGCTATTCAGGGTCCTACCGATTTTCAATGAAATGAACATCTACTTGTATGAATGGACATATCATCATATTTTTTTCAGCTTGGCAAAAGCGGCATACATCACCTTTTGCCCTGCCCCATCGAACTCCACCGTCACCTGATAGTCTCTGGGTCCCGGCTCTATGGCCTTCACCGTTCCTTCTCCGTATTTGATATGTTTTACCCGGTCTCCTGCTTCATAATCCAGGCTGCCGCTTACGGGGGCTCCTTTACTTAGGCCGCTTTGGGCTAATCCTTTGGCGATAAAAGGCCTATTCTCCAATGCCGTAGCCTTAGGCTTAGCCACTGCCTTAGGTCTTGTGAAGGCCGCATTTGCAGGGCGGGTAGCCCCTATTCCTTCTCCCAAAAAGCTTGCTGAAGGCGTTCCATTCATTCCTCTGGAAAAATCACCGATAGACGCCTGTCCCATCCCACCAAAGGGTTTTGCTTTAAAGGAGGCCCTAAGAGGCGAATCCTCGTTGTAAGCCATTTCTCTTTTAGGCAGCGGATTGGGACGGTTATCCATCAGCCTGTCGGGAATTTCTCTCACAAAACGGCTCACCGGATTGTACTGTGTCTCTCCCCTAAGCATCCTCATTCTGGCAGAGGTCAGGGTTAAATCCTTCATGGCTCTGGTAATGCCTACATACGCCAGTCGGCGTTCTTCTTCAATAGCCGTAGGGTCTTCATCGATAATCGTCATATAACTGGGAAAAATTCCATCCTCCATCCCTGCCAGATAAACCTGGGAAAACTCCAGACCTTTGGCACTGTGAAGGGTCATTAATAACACCCGGTTATTGTTTCCCTCAACTCGGTCAATGTCCGCTACCAGGGCTACTTCCTCAAGAAATTGGCTTAAGCCTGCTTCGGGATTATCGTTTTCAAAGGCAGCCGCCTTACTGATTAGCTCGTTAATATTTTCAATCCTGTCTTCTGTATCCTCTTCATCTGCTTCTTTTAATGCCTCCAGATATCCCGTAGTTTCCAGAATATCCTCCATAAGCTTTTTTAAGCTGCAGATTTTTGCTTTGGTATGAAATACCTCCATCATATTCACGAAGCCGGTTAGCTTACCTGCACTTTTTCCCAGCCCCGGTATGCTGTCAGCCTGACGCAGGGCATCAAAAAAGCTGATTTCTGTTTCGCTGGCATAGGTTTGTACCTTAGTTAACGTAGTGGCACCAATTCCCCTTTTAGGCACATTGATAATTCGCTTTACTGCCAGATCATCCTTTCCGTTATCGATGGTTTTCAGATAGGCCAGCATATCCTTAATTTCCCTGCGGGAATAGAAGTTGGTTCCTCCCACCAAGTCATAGGGTATTCCTTCATGAACGAAGCGTTCTTCCAAAATTCGGGATTGGGCATTGGTACGATAGAGGATGGCACAGTCTCCATAATCCGCTTCCTGTCTGCGCCATTTTCCCATAATGTCCAATGCAATGTACTCGGCCTCCTCATAGGCCGTATCAAACTGGCGGAAATGTATACGGTTCCCCGCCCCCTGACTGGTCCAAAGAGCCTTGTCCTTTCGCTCCACATTGTTTCGGATTACTTCATTAGCCGCATCCAGAATGGTCTGGGTAGAACGATAATTTTGCTCCAGCTTAATCACCCTGGCATCAGAAAAATGCTGCTCAAAATCCAGGATATTGCTGATGTTAGCTCCCCTGAATTTATAAATAGACTGATCATCATCGCCCACTACACAAAGATTTCTGTA
>JBJELR010000075.1:0-3806 GCA_051879255.1 Lachnospiraceae bacterium
TGTAATCAGCCTTATCGATGCGAAATACGAAAGGATGAGCAAAAGCCACAGGAAAATAGCCGGCTTTATTAAAGAGCATTACGATCAGGCGGTGTTTATGACTGCGGCAGAAATAGGTGAAGTGTTGGAAATAAGTGAATCCACTGTAGTACGCTTTGCTTCTGCACTGGATTTTGATGGCTTTCCCGATTTTCAGAAGACATTAGCAGCCTGGGTAAAAGACAAATTGAATGCAGTGTCCAAAATGGGAGAAAAATACGGACAAAGTTCACAGTCTGAATTGCTTACTACCGTTCTTCGGGGAGACATGGAGAAAATCAATGATACCATTGAACGGGTTGACCCGGCAGCCTTTGAAACGGCAGTAGATTCCATTGTAGCCGCAAAAAGGGTGTATATTGTGGGGATCAGAAGCTGTGAGCCACTGGCCGATTTTCTCAGTTTTTATTTGAATATGATCCGGGGAAATGTAGTTTTACTCAGAACCACCAGTGTAAGTGAGATGTTTGAGCAGATGATACGGATTGATGAACAGGATGTGCTGATTGGAATCAGCTTCCCCCGCTATTCCATGAGAACTCTGAAGGCGATGGAGTTTGCCAATGATCGAAATGCCAAAGTAATTGCAATTACCGATTCTCCCCATTCGCCTATGAATCTGTACTCCTCCTGTAATCTTTTTGCCAGAAGTGATATGGTTTCCATTGTGGACTCTCTGGTGGCACCTCTTAGTCTGATTAACGCATTGGTGGTGGCCTTGTGCTTGAAATGTCCCGAAGAAGTAAAAGAAAACCTGGAAATGTTGGAACAGACCTGGAATAACTATCAGGTGTATTTAAATGATGAAATTAATTTTATTGATAAAGCTCCTGTGCTGGATTACTCTCTGATGAAGCAGGTTAATCCTTAAGCCTGAGAGTTTGCTGGGGAATGAGGGAAAATGGACATTATTGTTGTAGGAGGCGGAGCTGCCGGAATGATGGCAGCCATAGCTGCTGCCGGACAGGGACACAGGGTGCATCTGCTGGAGGCGAATGAGAAGCTGGGGAAAAAAATCTATATTACCGGAAAAGGGCGGTGCAATGTGACTAACGCCTGTGAACAGGAAGAATTTTTTTCCCATATTGTCAGCAATGAAAAGTTTCTTTATAGTAGCCTTTATGGATTTGATAACCGGGCAGTAATGGATTTTTTTGAAGGAGCCGGCTGTCCCTTGAAGGTGGAAAGAGGAAATCGGGTCTTTCCCGTTTCGGATCATTCTTCAGATGTGACTAAGGCACTGGCCGGACAGATGGAAAAGCTGGGGGTAAGGGTAAGCCTGCATTGCCGGGTGGTGGATCTTGTGCTTAAGGAAGACGGAAGGATAGCAGGAGTAATCACACAGAAAAAAGGGACTCTTTTGGCTAAGCGGGTGATTCTGTGTACCGGAGGCTGTTCCTACCCGGTTACCGGTTCAGATGGTTTTTTGCTGGAGGGATTAAAAAAGTATGGACATACCATAGTAGAGTTAAAGCCTGCCCTGGTACCTTTTGAGCTAAAGGAAGACTATGGAAGGCAGCTACAGGGGTTGGCCTTAAAAAACGTCAGCCTGGCGGTTATGGAGGGAAAAAAGAAGATTTATGAAGGTTTTGGGGAAATGCTGTTCACCCATTTTGGCATAAGCGGGCCTCTGGTTCTTTCCGCCAGCAGCTTTTATGCAAAAAAATGTTATGGAAAAGAGGTCAGTGGATATTTGGATTTAAAGCCGGCCCTTACCAGTGAGCAGTTGGACCGGAGAATCCTTCGGGAATTTGAGGAAAACCATAATAAGCAGTTTAAGAATGCTTTAGATAAGCTGTTTCCCGCAAAGCTAATTCCTGTTATGGTCAGATTGAGTAAAATAGCACCGGAGAAGAAGGTGAATGAAATTTCCCGGGAAGAAAGAAAAGAACTTGTTTCGTTGATTAAAAACTGGAAACTGACGATTAAGGGAACCAGGGGCTTTACGGAAGCCATTATCACCCAGGGCGGTGTATCCGTAAAGGAGGTTAATCCTTCCACCATGGAATCCAAAAAGATTCCGGGCCTGTTTTTGGCAGGAGAAATGTTGGATGTGGATGCCCTGACCGGAGGCTTTAACCTGCAGCTGGCTTGGTCTACCGGCTATCAGGCGGGAAGTGCAGACTAGGTGAGGTGAAAAGAATAAAAAGGATGATCAGAATAGAGAAAAAGCAAAAGGAGAGCGGTCATGGGATACAGTGTAGCCATTGATGGTCCCGCAGGGGCGGGAAAAAGTACTATTGCCAGAAAAATCGCTGAGAAAATGAATTTTATTTATGTAGATACGGGAGCCATGTACCGGGCTATGGCCTTGTATCTTTTACGCCAGAAAATTAAGCCGGAGGAAAAGGAGCAAGTGGAAGAATACTGCCAAAAGGCGGATATTTCCATTACCTATGAGAATGGTGAACAGATTGTGCTGCTGAATGGCGAACCGGTAAACAGTCTGTTACGTCAGGAAGAAGTGGGCAATATGGCTTCGGCAACGGCCTCCAACGGCATGGTACGAAAAAAGCTGGTGGCTCTTCAGCAGAAGCTGGCAGAGAGTAAGGAAGTGATTATGGATGGCAGAGACATTGGTACCTGCGTTCTGCCTAATGCAAACGTAAAGATTTTTCTTACCGCCAACAGCAGGGTAAGAGCAAAGCGCAGATATGATGAACTTATGGCAAAAGGACAGGAATGCAGTCTTGAGGAGATTGAAGCCGATATTGTGGACCGGGACAGGCGGGATACACAAAGAGAGATCAGCCCCCTGAAACAGGCGCCCGATGCCATACTGGTGGATACCTCCCGGATGACAGTGGATGAGGTTGCAGATACCATTATGGAATTGATTCAACGAAACAAAGCCGGAGAGGATAATTGAACAGAAAATGGAGATAATAAAAGCAAAAAGTGCAGGCTTCTGCTTTGGGGTAGAAAGGGCAATGGAGGCAGTATACCAACAGCTTGACCAGGCGGAGAGAGGCCCTATTTATACCTATGGACCCCTGATTCATAATGAAGAAGTGGTAAAGGAGCTTGCAGCAAAAGGGGTAAAGGTAATTGAAGATAAGGAAACACTGAAGAAGGTGAAGAAAGGGACGGTGATTATTCGTTCCCATGGTGTCAGCAAAGAAATTTACCAAATTATAGAAGATAATCATCTCACCTGTGTGGATGCCACCTGTCCCTTTGTGAAACGGATTCACCAAATTGTAGAAACCCAGAGTGCCCAGGGAAGAAAAATCGTGATTATCGGTAATGACGGTCACCCGGAAGTAGAGGGGATTAAGGGCTGGTGCAAACAGCCGGCGACAGTACTGGGAGGAGAGGAAGAAGCAGAAAATTTCACCTGCAATCCGGAGGAAAAAATCTGCATTGTTTCCCAAACGACATTTAACTACAATAAATTTAAAGATTTAGTTGAAATTTTCATGAAAAAAGGTTATGATATTAGTGTTGTGAACACTATCTGCAATGCTACAGAGGAACGTCAGACCGAGGCACAGGAGATTGCAGCCAAAGCAGACGTTATGATTGTGATAGGGGGAACACATAGTTCTAATACTCGTAAATTGTACGAGATATGCAAAAATGAGTGTGAAAACACCCATTTTATACAGACACTAGATGACTTGCATTTAGATCTTCCTAAATCTGTTGGACTGGTGGGTATTACAGCGGGGGCTTCCACCCCAAACAATATAATTGAGGAGGTTCAAAATTATGTCCGAATTAACTTTTGAACAAATGTTAGAAGAATCATTCAAAACAATCCATGC
>JBJELR010000076.1:0-3780 GCA_051879255.1 Lachnospiraceae bacterium
TGCAAAGAAAGCGTGTGGAAATACAAAGGAATGTGGGAGGACTTCTCCGGTACTGTCGGTTTCTGGGCAGATATGGATGACCCTTATGTGACCTATCATGATGATTTTATTGAGTCTGAGTGGTGGGCATTGAAGCAGATTTGGGATAAGGATCTTCTCTATAAAGGCTTTAAAATCGTACCCTATTGCCCACGCTGTGGAACACCTTTATCTTCTCATGAGGTGGCACAGGGCTACAAATCCGTAAAGGAGCGTTCTGCAGTGGTACGCTTTAAGGTTATCGGAGAAGATGCCTATTTTCTGGCATGGACCACAACCCCCTGGACACTGCCCTCTAATGTGGCTCTTTGTGTAAACCCGGAGGAAACCTATGTCAAGGTGAAAGCGGCAGACGGCTTTACCTATTATATGGCCCAGGCGCTTTTGGATAAGGTGCTTGGGAGCCTGGGGAATGAAGAAGTAAAGGCCTATGAAATTCTGGAAACCTATACCGGAAAGGATTTGGAATATAAGGAATATGAGCCCCTGTTTGCCTGTGCGGGAAAGGCGGCAGAAAAGCAGAATAAAAAGGGTCATTACGTAACTTGTGACAGCTATGTCACCATGACTGACGGTACCGGTATTGTTCATACTGCCCCGGCCTTTGGTGAAGATGATGCCCGGGTGGGAAGAACGTATGATTTGCCCTTTGTCCAGTTTGTTGACGGTAAGGGTGAGTTGACGGAAGAAACAGCCTATGCAGGAAAATTCGTTAAGGATGCGGATATGGATATCCTCAAGGACTTGGAAAAGGAGGGAAAGCTCTTCGATGCACCCAAGTTTGAGCATGACTATCCTTTCTGTTGGCGGTGTGATACTCCCTTAATTTACTACGCTCGTGAATCCTGGTTTATCAAGATGTCTGCGGTAAAAGAGGATTTGATCCGCAATAACAATACCATTAACTGGATTCCTGCATCTATCGGTAAAGGCCGGTTCGGCGATTGGCTGGAAAACATTCAGGATTGGGGGATTTCCCGTAACCGTTACTGGGGAACGCCTCTAAATGTGTGGGAATGCGAGGACTGCGGGCATATGGAAGCCGTAGGCAGCAGGCAGGAGCTGGAAGCCTTAAGTGGAAATCCGGCGGCAAAGACGGTAGAGCTGCACCGCCCTTATGTGGATGAGATTACCGGAAACTGCCCTAAATGCGGAAAAACCATGAAGCGCGTGCCGGAGGTAATCGATTGCTGGTTTGACTCCGGAGCAATGCCCTTTGCACAGCATCATTATCCCTTTGAAAATAAGGAGCTGTTTGAGCAGCAGTTTCCGGCTCAGTTTATTTCTGAGGCAGTAGACCAGACCAGAGGGTGGTTCTATTCCCTGTTGGCAGAAGCTACCCTATTATTTAATAAAGCGCCCTATGAAAATGTAATCGTTTTAGGCCATGTACAGGATGAGAACGGTCAGAAGATGAGTAAGTCCAAAGGGAATGCAGTGGATCCCTTTGAAGCGCTTGAAACCTATGGGGCGGATGCAATCCGGTGGTATTTTTATATTAATTCCGCACCCTGGCTGCCCAATCGGTTTCATGGAAAGGCAGTAACGGAAGGCCAGAGAAAGTTTATGGGAACCTTATGGAATACCTATGCCTTCTTTGTGCTTTATGCCAATATTGATCAGTTTGATGCTACCCAATACAGCCTGGATTACGAGAAGCTGACTGTAATGGATAAATGGCTTTTGTCCAAGCTGAATACCTTGACTGCTACCGTAGACAGTCATCTGGATAATTACCGGATTCCTGAGGCGGCAAGAGCGCTGCAGGAATTTGTGGATGACATGAGTAACTGGTATGTAAGACGGGGCAGAGAACGGTTCTGGGCAAAGGGAATGGAGCAGGATAAGATTAATGCCTATATGACGCTGTATACCGCCTTGGTTACAGTGGCTAAGCTGGCAGCGCCCATGATTCCCTTTATGACAGAGGAAATTTACCAAAACCTGGTAAGAAGTATTGATCAGACGGCACCGGAAAGCATTCATCTTTGTGATTATCCGAAAGCGGATGAGGCTTGTATAGATAAGCAGTTGGAAGAAAATATGGATGAGCTGCTGAAAATCGTGGTACTGGGTCGGGCCTGCAGAAATACGGCAAATATCAAGAATCGTCAGC
The DNA here is from genome assembly GCA_051879255.1 of Lachnospiraceae bacterium. Classification (GTDB taxonomy): domain Bacteria; phylum Bacillota; class Clostridia; order Lachnospirales; family Lachnospiraceae; genus SFDP01. Next base: position 2,156 of record JBJELR010000076.1, read on the forward strand.
CTATTGGGAATATGTTTGTGAAGGCAGACTTTACTCTGGGTGATTACTTTATCGACATTATTGCAGATGAATTAAATGTAAAAAAGGTAATCTTTACCGATGATGTAAGAGAGTTTACTACCTACACCTTCAAGCCTCAGTTAAAAACCGTAGGACCTAAGTACGGCAAACAACTGGGAGATATTCAGAAAACATTGGCAGCACTGGATGGCAATGCGGCCATGGATGAGCTGAAGGAAAAGGGTGCTCTGACCTTTATGGCAGGCGGGGTAGAGGTGAGCCTTTGCGAAGAAGACTTATTGATTACCATGAGCCAGAAGGAAGGATATGTATCTGAAGCAGATAATCGGATCACTGTAGTTTTGGATACCCATCTTACGAATGAGTTGGTTGAGGAAGGCTTCGTTTACGAAATCATCAGTAAAATCCAAACCATGCGTAAGGATTCAGACTATGAGGTGACGGACCACATTCAGGTTTCCATTAGTGGAAATGATCGAATTGGAGAAATTGTAAGAAAGAATGAGGGAGTAATTGCCGAGAAGGTTCTGGCTGATGAATTCCTGTTCGATAACGTACTGGAAAATCAGAAAGAGTGGAATGTTAACCAAGAAAATGTTACAATAGGACTGAAACGTACCTAAAAAGATAAATGGGGAAGGAGTATCCTTTTCGAAATGGAGGAAAATATGGCAAAGCAGGTTTCGTTAATGAGTAAATTCGACAAAGAACTATTTAAAAGAAGTGTACTGTACAATGTAAAGACGTTGTACAGAAAAACATTGGAGGAGGCTACGGATAAGCAGATTTTCATAGCAGTTTCCTATGCCATAAAGGATGCCATCATCGACCACTGGATGGACAGCCAGAAGGAATTTGAGGAGCAGGATCCGAAGATGGTTTACTATATGTCCATGGAGTTTTTGATGGGAAGGGCACTGGGCAATAACATCATTAATCTGCAGGCTTATCAGCCGGTAAAAGAGGCTATGGAGGAGCTGGGACTGGACATTAATGTAATCGAGGATCAGGAGCCGGATGCAGCGCTGGGCAACGGTGGTCTGGGAAGACTGGCAGCCTGCTTTTTGGATTCATTGGCAACCTTGGGCTATGAGGCATATGGCTGTGGTATTCGCTATCGCTATGGAATGTTTAAGCAGGAAATCCGGGATGGGTTTCAGGTTGAGGTGCCGGACGAATGGTTGGAGGACGGTAATCCCTTTGAATTGAGAAGGCCGGAATATACCAAAGAGGTTAAGTTTGGCGGCTACGTTAATGTTCGTGTAGATGAAAAGGGAAGAAGCCATTTTGTACAGGAAAACTATCAGTCCGTAATGGCAGTACCCTATGACCTTCCTGTAGTAGGCTATGGAAATGGTATTGTGAATACCTTAAGAATCTGGGATGCGGAACCTGTTAACTGCTTCCAGTTAGATTCCTTTGACCGGGGAGACTATCAGAAGGCGGTAGAGCAGGAAAATCTGGCCCGTAATATCGTAGAAGTATTATATCCCAACGATAACCATTATGCAGGTAAAGAGCTAAGGCTGAAGCAGCAGTATTTCTTTATTTCAGCCTCCGTACAGCAGGCTGTATTTTCCACTCTGCTTAGTGCTGTAGACAAT
>JBJELR010000077.1:0-3761 GCA_051879255.1 Lachnospiraceae bacterium
TCGTAAAGGAGGGTATTTGCAGTGTTTGATTTTGAAAGACCAAATATTGAGGTTGAAGAAATCTCTGAAGACAAAAAGTATGGCCGATTTGTAGTGGAACCATTAGAAAGAGGCTACGGTATTACATTAGGCAATTCTCTGAGAAGAATTATGCTCTCTTCTTTACCAGGTGCAGCAGTCAGCCAGGTGAAAATTGAAGGTGTATTGCACGAATTCAGTTCTATCCCTGGTGTAAAGGAAGATGTTACGGAAATCATCATGAATATCAAGAGTCTTGCGATTAAAAATAATAGCGAGACCAATGAGCCTAAGACCGCCTATATTGAGTTTGAAGGTGAGGGTGTGGTAAGAGCAGCCGATATTCAGGTAGATTCCGACATTGAAATCATGAATCCCGATTTGGTGATTGCTACCTTAAGTGGCGGCAAAGAAAGTAAGCTCTATATGGAGTTGACCATTACCAAAGGCAGAGGATATGTAAGTGCTGACAAGAATAAGGATGATGAACTGCCAATCGGTGTGATTGCGGTAGATTCCATCTATACACCAGTTGAACGAGTTAACCTGACAGTAGCGAATACCCGAGTTGGCCAGATTACCGATTATGATAAGCTGACACTGGATGTATTCACCAATGGAACCCTGGCTCCTGATGAAGCCGTAAGTCTGGCGGCAAAGGTACTCAGTGAGCATTTAAGTCTGTTTATTGATCTTTCTGAAAATGCCAGAACCGCAGAGGTTATGGTAGAAAAGGAAGATGATGAAAAGGAAAAGGTTCTGGAAATGAGCATTGATGAGTTAGAATTATCTGTTCGTTCTTACAACTGCTTAAAAAGAGCCGGGATTAATACAGTAGAGGAATTGACCAATAAAACCTCCGAAGACATGATGAAGGTTCGCAATCTGGGACGTAAGTCACTGGAAGAGGTTTTGGCAAAATTAAAGGAATTAGGTCTTCAGTTGACACCCAGTGAGGACTAAATATGTAAGCCTATATGGCAGCTTGCATTTTAAGAGGCAGGGCAGTAAAGCCAAAGAGTGTGCACCTGCTTTAACGTAACTGATTATGGGCGTAAAAGCCTCTCTCATCCGGTAAGTAAGACCAAAGAGCGTGGCCGGATGAATCTTGAATGGAGATTAAAAAAATGGCAAAGTACAGAAAATTGGGAAGAACATCTTCTCAGAGAAAAGCATTATTAAGAAATCAGATCACCAATCTGTTGTATCATGGTAAAATTGTTACTACCCAGGCAAAGGCTAAGGAAGTACAGAAGCAGGTTGAAGGACTTATTGCTCTTGCAGTAAAGGAAAAAGATAACTTTGAAACCGTTAAGGTTACCGCTAAGGTTCCTCGTAAGGATAAGGATGGCAAGAGAGTAAAAGAGGTTGTTGACGGTAAGAAGGTTACTGTTTACGATGAAGTAGAGAAGGAAATCAAGAAGGATTTACCTTCCAGACTTCACGCAAGAAGACAGATTCTGCGTGTGCTTTATCCCGTAGTGGAGAATCCGGGTAAAAAGCGTGACAGGAAAGAAGTTGATTTGGTAGCAAAAATGTTTGATGAAATTGCACCCAAGTATGAAAACCGTCATGGTGGTTATACCAGAATCATCAAGATTGGACAGCGTAAGGGTGATGCTGCCATGGAAGTAGTGCTTGAATTAGTATAAGCTTATACAAGTCTTTAAGAGGCTGTTGTCGGGTAGATTTTCTACATCGGCAACAGCCTTTTTTGTAGGTGTTGATGAAAATTGCTGTTGAATTAAAAGAATGGGTGGCTTGTATTTAGCTGCATTTTCTAGTACAATAGGTTGAATGATTTTAGTTTGGAGAAACAGGTAAAGGGATAACAGCATGGGAATAATTAAGGCGGTTAATCTTGCATTTGAATATATTCGCAGAGATGAAGAGGGAAATGTAGAAGGCATTCTCAGAGCAGTTGATGGAGTGAACCTGAACATTGAGGCTGGAGATTTTGTGGCTATTCTGGGGCATAACGGCTCGGGAAAATCCACTTTGGCCAAGCATCTGAATGCATTGCTTCATCCCACAGAAGGAACCATCTGGGTAGATGGTAAAGATACTGCAGAGGGTGTTAATGTCTGGGATATTCGTCAGACAGCGGGAATGGTATTTCAGAATCCGGACAACCAGATTATTGGACAGGTGGTGGAGGAAGATGTCGGTTTTGGGCCGGAGAATCTGGGTATCCCGACAGAAGAAATATGGTCTCGGGTGGAGGAGAGCCTGAAGGCAGTGGGAATGTATAAATATCGCAAGCATTCGCCTAATAAACTTTCCGGTGGTCAGAAGCAGAGGGTATCTATTGCAGGGGTAATTGCCATGCATCCCAGATGTATTATTCTGGATGAGCCTACAGCGATGCTTGATCCCAATGGACGTAAGGAGGTTATTCGGGCAGTCAGGGCCTTAAATCAGGTAGAGGGAATAACCGTTATTTTAATTACTCATTATATGGAAGAAGTTATTCATGCGGATAAGGTTTATGTGATGGATAATGGAAAGGTGGTCATGCAGGGAGAACCCAGAACCATTTTTTCTCAGGTTGAGGAATTAAGGCGGCTGCGTCTGGATGTTCCCCAGGTGACGGAGCTGGCCTATGAATTACAAAAAAGCGGACTTCCTCTTTCTAACGGCATTTTGACGATGGATGAATTGGTGGAAGAATTGAAAAGGATTAGGTAAGCAGAAAAGAGGAATCTTCAGCCTGAACCGTTAGGAAAGGGAGAGAATTATGTCATTGATTTTGGATCATGTTAATCATATCTACGGGGGAGACACCAGTTTGGCTGTGGCTGCACTGAAGGATATTAATCTGAACATTGGAGACGGGCAGTTCATTGGTTTGATTGGCCATACCGGTTCCGGAAAATCCACGCTGGTACAGCATCTGAACGGATTGCTTATGCCGACCAGCGGTGCGGTTTATTTTAATGGTCGGGACATTGCCGACAAGGATTATAACCGAAAAGAACTCAGGAGTAAGGTGGGACTGGTATTTCAATATCCTGAGCATCAGCTTTTTGAAGTTACGGTTTTTGAGGATGTCTGTTATGGCCCCAGAAATCTGAATCTGGAAGAAAAAGAGGTGGAGCTGAGAGCCTATGAGGCACTCAGACAGGTGGGGATTTCTGAGGAGTTCTTTTTTCAGTCTCCCTTCGAACTATCCGGTGGGCAAAAACGGAGAGTGGCGATTGCCGGTGTTCTGGCTATGAAGCCGGAGATTTTAATTCTGGATGAGCCTACAGCCGGTCTGGATCCTAAGGGGAGAGATGAAATTCTGGGACAGATTAAGAAGTTAAAGGAAGAAACCGGTATGACGATTATTCTGGTTTCTCACAGCATGGAGGATGTGGCAGAGTACGTGGAACGGATCGTGGTAATGAATCAGGGAAGCGTAATTCATGATGGCACACCCGGGGAGGTTTTTCGGCATTATGAGGAGCTGGAGCAGATAGGACTGGCAGCACCTCAGATGACCTATGTGATGAACCGGCTGAAAAAAGAAGGATTTGCAGTGGATACTGATGTTACTACAGTGGAAGAAGCCAAGAAGGAAATTTTACGAATTTTTGGAAATAATAGGAGAGCAGGAGCAATGAAGCGATGCTAAGAGATATTACGTTAGGACAATATTACCAGACAGAATCCGTCATTCACAGACTGGATCCGAGAGTGAAGCTAGTGGCGACGATTGCCTATATTCTTTCCCTGTTTTTGGTACAAAGCGTATGGGGATA
>JBJELR010000078.1:0-3756 GCA_051879255.1 Lachnospiraceae bacterium
GGTAATAGCCATAAGCAGCCGCAATAATCAGCAGGATACCGACAAAAAACACGTGAATAAAGGTAGCTGCAATAATCTTGATAATCGGCAACACACTGATTTTAAAGACCACCTTCTTCACCAGGTAGTTATACTCCAGCAGAGCATTGGTCCCGTTTTGCAGACTTTCCGTAAAATAAAACCAGGGTACCAGCCCTGCGGTAAGAAACAACACATAAGGCGCCGAGCCGCCCGACATTTGCCTACTGGAATCCATAATCACATCAAACACGATATAGTACATCACCACCGTAACCACCGGCTGTACCAGGGCCCAGACTGCGCCCAGATAGGAGCCGGCATACCGTTTCTTAAAATCATTCTTAGCCAGCTTCCAAATCAGATGCCGGCTTTGAAACAGCTCTATCGGCAAAACCGTAATTTTATCGTATAAAAAAGCAAATCCCAGTATGGCAAGCAGAATAATCCCACAAGCAATCAGCTTTTTAATGCGCTCCTCCTGAGGATTGGCCAAAGGGTTCTGATAAAACACAATAACAGTTGCCATGGTCAACATAGCAACTGTAAAAAGAATAATTCCTGTTGGTTTACTGATTCGTTTTTTTGCCACCTTTTCACCCCTATTACCTTCCAAAGGACTCAATTGTCGGCCACTGGGTATCCTTCTTTGATAAAATCAGCTCCATTCCTTCAGGGATAGGCCACCGGATTCCAATCTTTGGATCATTCCAAAGCAGTCCGCCTTCATCATCAGGATGATAAAAATCCGTACATTTATAAGCAAATTCCGCATACTCGGAGAGCACCACAAAACCATGGGCAAAGTGTTTGGGAATAAAAAACTGCTTCTTGTTTTCCTCACTTAATACTACACCATACCACTGCCCAAAGGTAGGGGAGTCCTTCCGTAAATCCACTGCTACATCAAAAACCTCTCCCCGCACCACACGCACCAGCTTGTCCTGGGGGAACTGCTTTTGGAAATGAAGCCCTCTTAAAACTCCGCGTTTGGAGGCCGACTGATTATCCTGAACGAATACCTCCGAAATTCCCGCCGCCTCATAATCCTGATAATTATAGGTTTCCATAAAATAGCCTCTGGCATCCCCAAAAACCTGAGGAGTAATCACCTTAAGCCCCTGAATGAAACAGGTTTCCACTGTTATCTTTCCCATACTCTCTTACCATTCCTCGTCTCTATTTCCTTATTCTTTCTTTCCGATATCCAGAAAGCTTAAATTCAAATCTACCCTTCCTTCGATTCCGAGAATTCTTCCCGATGACGAATACTGCCACATATGGTATTTCTTCTCATAGGTAGGTGCGTCTGCATATTCTGCCAGCCAAATCGTAATATTATCGGGCAGTCTGGAGGTATCCAACCGATCGTTAAACCAATTCTTGCTGGCGTATATTCCTGCCTGATGGCCGCTGTTGCGGATGGTTTCACAGAAGGCTTCACAAACTGCGGTTCTGGTTTTGGCATCCAGCTTATCTGCTCTGCCCTCTCCTCCCGCTCCTTCCGTATCAATGAAAATCGGATAGGTCAGTTGGTAGTCCTGACAAAGCGTTAATACCATGCTGGCCTCCTCTACTGCCTCCACCTGATTGGTGGCCTGGGTAAAGAAGTATACTCCTACAGGAATACCTGCCTGAATGGCTCCCTCTATATTTCGCTTAAAATAGTAATCCTCCACCAGACTTCCGGTAACACTTCCCCGGTAGCCGGCCCGGATAATGGCAAAGCCTACGCCTTCTTCCTTCACCTTTGCCCAGTTAATGTTCTCATTCCACCGGGAAACATCAATGCCAAAAACGGCATTCTCTCTGGTCAGTATTTCTGTGGTTCCTGCTGCTTCTGCCAGAGCCTGTTCACTCTCTCCATCCTCTGCCATAGCATCCACTTCCTTTTCCGTCTTAATCAGAAGGGAGATATCACCAATAGCCACATATTCCACTCTGGACTTTACCTTTACGGGAAGAGCCAAAGCAGGTACCACAAACCCCTCTTTTTCCATTAACGAGACCTGATATTCTCCTGCATCCAACTGGCCGATATAAATCACGCCATCCCTGTCCAGATCCTTATATTCATCGGTACCATTAAGCAGAATCCGAAAAAACTGTCCCTCTACCGTCTTGCCCCTTTCGTCTACGATCTGAATTCGCAGATCCTTTTCCACAGAAGTTGCAATCAGGGAAAGACTTTCTCCCTCCTGCTCCTTTTCTGGCGCATCCTCCTCGTCAAAGAAGGTTTCATCCTCCATCCAGCCATACAGGTCATCCCCAATCTGGCCTTCCAGAATTACCTCAGCAGTCTTTTCCACCACTGTGGGTACATCTTGTTTCTGTCCCGGTCCCAATCCATTGGAATAGAGCACTATCCCGAAAATAGTAATCATAAATAACAAAGAAACCAGTACCGTATTTCGTAAAAATCTAGAGTCCATTGGCAACCTCGGTTAAATATTGACCATAGGCCGTTTTTAACAGTGGCTTGGCCAGCGTTAATAGCTGTTCCTTCGTAATAAAGCCCCTCTTGTAAGCGATCTCCTCAATACAGGAGATATACAGCCCCTGCCGTTTCTGAAAAGCGGCCACAAAATCCGCTGCATCCAGAAGGGAATCATGGCTGCCCGTATCCAGCCAGGCAAAGCCCCGTCCCATGGTTTCCACGCGCAGCTGTCCCTGCTCCAGATAAGCATTGTTTACGGCAGTAATCTCAATTTCTCCTCTTGCAGAGGGCTTTACCTTTTTGGCAATCTCAACTACCCTGTTGTCATAAAAATAGAGTCCGGGAACCGCATAATTACTTTTAGGCTTGTCGGGCTTTTCTTCAATGGATAAGGCCTTTCCCTTCTCATCAAATTCCACCACTCCATATTCCCTCGGATCTCTCACATAATAGCCGAAAATCGTTGCCCCCTCCTGCCTTGCGGCAACCTCACGCAAAAGCCTGGAGAAGCTCTGTCCATAAAAAATATTGTCTCCTAAAACCAGGGCTACTCTGTCCTCTCCGATAAACTTTTCTCCAATGAGAAAGGCATCGGCCAATCCCCTGGGATACTCCTGAATGGCATAGCTAAGCTGCAGCCCCAGCTGACTTCCATCTCCTAAAAGTTCTTTAAACACAGGCAGATCCCTGGGGGTAGAAATAATCAATATCTCCCGGATATCTGCCAGCATCAGGGTAGACAGGGGATAGTAAATCATGGGCTTATCATATACCGGCATAATCTGCTTGGATATTGCCTTCGTCAAAGGATACAGTCTGGTGCCAGAACCACCGGCCAAAATGATACCTTTCATGGTCAACCTCTCTTTCTCAGGTGTTTGTACTAATCAGCACTTAGTTTTCCTTATACATTTCCTCATAATATTTCTGGTAGTCTCCGCTGGTAACATTCTTCATCCAGTCCTCATGCTCAAAAAACCACTTAATGGTAAGACGGATTCCTTCCTTGAACATGGTTTCCGGTTCCCAGCCCACCTCGGCCTTAATCTTGTCCGGTGCGATGGCATACCTTCTGTCATGTCCCTTGCGGTCTTCCACATAAGTAATCAATTCCTCTGTCACCAGAGCCTTTCTGGGATCCTTATCGGGAAGCATTTCCTGCAAAGTATCCAAAATGATATAGACAATCTCAATATTCTGCTTCTCATTATGACCGCCTATATTATAGGTTTCAAACAGCCTTCCTTTCTCCTGCACCAGATCAATAGCCTTGGCATGATCCTCTACATAAAGCCAGTCAC
>JBJELR010000079.1:0-21502 GCA_051879255.1 Lachnospiraceae bacterium
AACTGGTATTTACGGCCTTTTCCGGTTCCCATCAGGATGCTATTAACAAAGGTGTCCACGCCATGCAGGAAAGAAAAAATGAATATTGGCAGGTACCCTATCTGCCAATAGATCCGGCAGATATCGGCAGAGAATATGAGCCTATTGTACGAATCAATTCCCAATCCGGGAAGGGCGGTGTAGCTTTTATCATGGATACCTATTTTGGATTCAAGCTGCCTAAGGCCATGCATAAGGAATTTGCCAATGTCATACAGGTACTTTCTGAAACCAAGGGTGAAATTTCTCCGGAAGAAATTATGGCAAGATTCAAAGAGGAATATTTGGACAAAAAAGAGCCGCTTCACTTCAGAAGACTTCACATTACGGACCTTAGCGAAGAAGAAAAGACCTTTGACACTAAAGTCAGGGTATTGTATACAGACCATGGTGAGGAGAAGATCGTTGAAGCTGTGGGCAATGGTCCTATTGATGCGGTAAAGAGAGGTCTGCAGGAAACACTGGAATTAGATGTGAAAATTCTGGATTACGAAGAACACGCTCTGCAGTCAGGGTCAAATTCACAGGCAGCAGCCTATATTCATCTGTTAGACAGCAATACAGGACGTGTAACCTACGGTGTAGGTGTCAGCAGTAACATTACCAGAGCCTCCGTCAGGGCAATCTTTTCTGCCCTGAACCGTCTTGGATTAGGAGAAAAATAGAAAGCAATAAAAAAGGACTGATGACCAGTACAAGACCGGTCCCGGTCCTTTTTTATTAACGCTTAATCTTCAAAGCTGAAGGTATCTCCGTCTTCTACAATACAAATCATGGTCTTACCGGTATTGAGCTGAATCTCATTGCCATTGTCATCATAGTAACGAGTTGTACCATAGTCGGAGGTCTTTTTCCAGTTTACATGAATGGCCTTTCCGTTGGTAAAGTACCAGCCGTCTCTTGTGCTGTCAATACACTGGAAGGCCAGATAGCCTTTTGCATCACGCACTTCATGGTAAGTAAACTGAACCAGCACATTCTTGAAGGCTAACTGTTGGCCGGTAGCAGCATCCGTATGAGCACCGTTAGAAGGCTTCTGGAAACGATAATACAGGCCATCGGATTCATTGTATTCAAACCAGGTTTTGGTAACCGGGTAAGCATTGGCTAAATCTATCTTCTTCGCCACAGCCGCATTGCCATACTGCTCCAAAGTATTGGGAGCGGTTTTGGAAGCAAACTGGAAGTGGGAACCACTGTCCATATAATCGCTTCTGGCCTCCAGAGGGTAGCCCAGTCGATTGGCTTCCTTGTAAACATCCGCTCCGTCCATATAAAGGTTCTGTGGAGCAGAACGGTCTGTTGTACGATAGAAAACACCGCTGGGTGCAGTCAGTGCATTGATATTGTGGGTATCCTTACGGCCAATTACTTCATCGATATAGAAGGGGCCGCCGGCATGTACATACAGGGCATCCCATTCGAAGGCCCAATACACAAAATAGTCACGGCAGCTTCGGATATTACCTACCCGTTCCAGATTGGTCCAGTCTCCGAAAACAGCCATCAGTCGGGTGATTTCTCCTTCCACCAGACATTCATAAAGAATATCTGCATTGGACAGGTTATAATGGGGCAGAGCTCCTTTATCGTTAGGGACCATAACTGCCAAAGGTCGTAAGGCTGCAGTGTCTGCAGATACCCATTCGTTGGTTAAGGGGCTTCTTACCATGCCTTCTTGGGGAGGAAGGTCCTCGTCATTGGTTTGTTCAACTACATTTTCTTCAACAGTGGGGGTTTCAGCTTCCACTACGGCTGCTTCCTGAACCGCTTTTGGTTCATCCTCTTTCCCTTTACCGCATGCAGTCAGCAGCAAAGCAGAAGATAAAGCAACCAGGAATAATGCTTTGAGTCTTTTCATTGTGTCCTCGCTTTCTCAACTACTTGAAATTTTTCGTTTGTAACCGTAAAATTATAGCATAGAAAAACCAGTTCGTCATTAAAAATAATAAATCTTTATAAAAATTTAGATTCAGGAGGAAGAAGGGATGAAAAAATTATTGGCTATAGGGGAGGCACTGATTGATTTTATTCCGGGGCAAACTAATGTGGGAATCAAAGATGTGTCCAATTTTTTACCCATTGTAGGCGGAGCACCTGCCAATGTCTGCGGTGCATTCGTAAAGCTGGGAGGTCAGGCAGAATTGATTACACAGCTAGGAGAAGATCCCTTTGGAGAAAAAATTATAGAAGAATTTACCCGGTACAAAATCGGGACAAGTTATGTGAAAAGAACCCATGAGGCTAATACGGCTTTAGCCTTTGTTGCATTAAAAAATGATGGGAACAGGGAATTTTCCTTTTATCGCAAGCCCAGTGCAGATATGCTGTTGGGAGGGGAGCAAATTAAAGAAGAATGGTTTGAAGAAGGATATGCCCTTCATTTCTGCTCCGTTTCCCTGGGGGACTTTCCCATGAAGGAGGCCCATCAGCAGGCTATTGGCTATGCCCAAAAAAAGGGGCTGTTAATCAGCTTTGATCCCAATCTGAGAAGACCCTTATGGGGAAATGATGAGGCTTTGTACAAAAGAGTATGGGAATTTATCCCAAAAGCACATTTATTGAAAATTTCGGATGAAGAACTGGAATTTCTTACCGGGACAGCAGATATGGACAGAGCAAAGGACAAATTATTTATCGGAAATGTAGAGATGATCGTCTACACCAAGGGAGCTTGGGGGGCAGAGTGTTATACCAGACAGGAAAAAGGAGAGGCTTTAGCCGGTAAGGTAAAGGCGGTGGACACTACGGGGGCAGGAGATGGATTCATTGGGGCCTTTTTGTATCAGCTTTATCTCCATGGAATAGGGAAAGATAAGCTGTCACAGGTAACTAAGCAGCAAATGAAGGCTTTCCTCAGCTTTGCCAATACCTTTTCCGGTTTTAGTGTGCAGAAGAAGGGAGCCATCGCTTCTTATCCCACATTGGAAGAAATGAAACAAAAAGAGCAGGAGCGTCTTCTTACTTGAAAAACCATAAGGAGAATGATACAATGGAAACCAATAATCGCCCCTTTAAAGCCGGGGAATGATTTAGCGTTACACCGGATGCGGGAATAAAAAAAGAACAGGAGAAGTTCATGAAAAAAATACTGATTACAGGCTGCAACGGGCAGCTGGGCAGGGCGGTAAATCTTTTTTATACAGGCCGTACAGATTTGGAGTTTATTAATACAGATGTGGACAATCTGGATATTGCAGACATTGATGCCGTAATGGATCTGGTAAGAAAAACGAAGCCTTATGCCATCATTAATTGTGCTGCATATACGGCTGTAGATGCCTGTGAAACCAATAGGGATCTGGCGTTTAAGGTAAATACTTTAGGAGCCAGAAATCTTGCTATTGCAGCTGGGGAATCAGAGGCTAAGCTGGTGCACATCTCTACGGATTACGTGTTTGACGGAACGAAGCAGGGAGCTTACTATGAAACCGACCAAACGAATCCTGCCAGTGTCTACGGCAGCACCAAGGAAGCAGCGGAAAAAATGGTGAAAGAATTGTGCAGCCGATACTTTATTTTACGAACTGCCTGGCTCTATGGGGAGGGAAAAAATTTTGCAAAAACCATGCTCCGCATAGCACAGAGCAGCGATAAAGTACGAGTGGTTTGTGATCAGATCGGAACCCCCACCAGTACCCTTGAGTTGGTCAAGGGAATTGATTCCCTTTTGTTTAGTAATAATTATGGACTTTTCCATGCCACCTGTGAAGGGCAATGCTCCTGGGCAGATTTTGCCAGGAAGGTTTTCGCACTTGCCGGAAAAGAGATGACGGTGGAGGCGGTGACTACTGCCCAGTATTTAGCAGATTATCCTCAGCAGGCAGCCAGACCGGCCAATTCGGTTTTGGAAAACTATATGTTTAAAATGACTAATGGCTTTTCCTTTGCCAACTGGGAAGAAGCGATTGAGGAATACATGAAGACCATAATTTAGAAAAAGGATGGCGGGAATGAAGAAAACGGGTTTGAATTACCAAAAACGATGGCTTTGTCTTTTGACCTTAATTATGATGCTGCAGCTAATTGTGGCATCATATTTTTGTATGCAAAAGCAGGGATTTCATTATGATGAATACTATTCCTATTATTCCTCCAATGTTTCCTATGGTCTGGTACCCACAAACAGAGAGTGGAAGGCAGGAGAAGAAATTCAAAATGAATTTGTGTTTCTCCCGGGACAGGGTTTTCAGTATGGTATGGTGAAGCTGATGCAGACCTATGATGTGCATCCACCCCTGTACTATTTTCTTCTGCATACGGTCTGCTCCTTTTTTCCGGGAATTTTCTCCAAATGGTTTGGACTGGGATTGAATCTGCTGCTTTTTATGATTGCCTACTGGCTTTTTGCTAATATCTCCAAGGCACTTTTTAGGGGGAATCGTAAATTAATTACCTGCAGCTGCCTGCTTTTTGGCTTTCAGCCGGGGCTAATCAGCGGGATAACCTTTATTCGTATGTATATGCTGCTTCTGGTATGGTGTCTGGCGGTCATCTGTTGGCATATTCCCCTGTGGGAGGACGAAATACGACTTTTGCCAAAGAGAATCATTTCCCTGCTGCTTTTGGTGGCGGCAGGGTTTCTTACCCACTATTACTTCGCTGTTTTTCTTTTCTTTTTGGCAGCGTTTACCTGCCTCTATCACTGGCTGGTAAAAAAGAACCTGAAAGGAAGTATAGGTTATGGGGTAACGGTCTGTGCAGGGATGGTGCTGGCAGTTCTTTTGTATCCCGCAAGTCTTTCCCATATTTTCCGGGGCTATCGGGGGACGGAGGCAACGGAGGCCTTTTTTTCCTTATCGAATACGCTATTAAGAGTAGACTTTTTTACCGGTTTGATGAATCAGGCAGTCTTTGGAGGGACATTTTGGATACTGGTGTTTATCCTGGCACTGATGGGAGTAATACTTTTGGGGAAGATAAGAGGGCGAAACAAAGGAGAAGAAGGAAGAATCAGGTGGATTAAAGGGGAAAACATGAATGGTCAGGGGTTTTTTTGCCTCATGACGGTGACGCTGGGCTATTTTTTTGTAGTAGCAAAAACTGCCTTACTGAATGCCCAAGAGGCCAATCGATATGAACTTCCGGTATATGGTCTTTGGCTGCTGATTATGCTGGCAGGATTCTACTCTATTGGAACAGCACTGTGGGAGCTTATGAAGAAGAAAAAAGAGGAAGGGAAAAGAAAGTCCGGTGAGGGGATTGTGGTATGGCTATTTACCGGAATGGTTTTGTTCTGTCAGCTTTTGGCCTTAACCCGGGGAAAAGTACAGTTTTTGTATATTGAAGACAGACAAAATGTGGAATGGGCGAAAGAACACAGAGAAGATAGCGTTGTTTATTTATATAACCCGGCCAATGTCTGGATGATTTGGGATGAGGCAGAGGAATTGATGCAGTACAAGGAAATCTACTTTGTCAGTCTGGCAGACTCCTCTCCCATTACGGAGAAAAGAATCCTGCAGGCCCAACAGGTATACATTTATTCCTCGCGTTTGGAAGCGGGAGAAGAAATCATCAATCAATTACTGGCAGATAATCCTTCATTGACCCATAAGGAAAAAATCAGAAGTCTCTTATACTGTGACCTGTATTATCTGGAGTGATAAGATAAGTATTATCCCATGATGGCCAAGGCGGTGAGGATTCCCAAAATGGCACCGGCCAGAACCTGCAAAGGGGTGTGCCCCACAAATTCCTTCAGCTGCTTTTCAATATCCATATCCTTACCCATATGGGAAAACAGCTCCACCATATCGTTGAGAACCTTGGCCTGTTTTCCGGTTTCCTGGCGAACTCCGATGGCATCATACATGACTACCAGAGCCAGGATGGCGGTGACTGCAAATTCAAAGCTGGAGGCCCCATACTGAATGGCACAGGCCGCAGCCAGGGCACAAACGGTAGCAGAGTGAGAACTGGGCATTCCCCCGCCGCCCACAAGTCTTTCCACTACAAATTTGCGATTGAAAAAAGTGTAAAGAATTGTTTTCAGGATTTGAGCAACTACCCAACCGGTAGCGGAAGTAATTAAAACCTTATTTTGAATCAGTTCAGAAAAAAATTGCATAAGCTCTCTCCCCATATTTATCCTGCCGGTTGGTTTCCTATGCAGGATACGTTTATGAATAGTATAATACATTTCGATATAAGGGTCAAAAGGTATTTTGTTCCCTATCTCACTATCCTCTGAAAGAAAGGAAAGAAGATGATTGCAGTACTGATTAGCTTTGGGTATATCGGCTTCACCAGCTTTTGGCTGGGATATGGTATAAAAATGTTAGTACAACGTTTTTTAGCCTATGAAATTCAAAATATTACAACGCTGCTTATTGCAGGATTGGCAGCGGCTACGGTTTATGCCGGCTTTTACAGTCTTTTTGCCAAAGTAGGGTTGGGGGCCAATGTGCTTCTTCTCCTGCTGTGTGTGTATATTATTTTTTTGGGAAAAAAGGAACCCTGGCAATTTCTAAGAAAAAAAGCAGATGGACTTAAACGAAGATGGCCTCTTTTTTTGTTGCTGATTTTAATCATGGCCTATGGCGCCAGCAGAGGATATATGCACTTTGATACAGGTCTTTATCACGCCCAAAGTATTCGTTGGATTGAGGAATACGGGGTGGTGCCGGGGTTAGCCAATCTGCATTCCCGACTGGCCTACAACAGCAGTGCATTTGTGTTGACTGCTTTATATAGTACAGCCTTTTTGACCGGACATTCTTTGCATACGGTAGCCGGGTTTCTTGCTCTGGTCATGGCGGTAAAGGGATTTTCCGTAATTTGGCTATTTTCACGAAAAAAGGCAGCAGCCTCGGATTTTGTGAAGGTAGCACTTCTGTGGTATCTGTCCATTATCTATACGGAGATGATGTCACCTGCTTCGGATTATTTTGCCATGCTGTTTTTGTTCTATCTGGTGATTACCTGGCTGGAGCTGGAGGAAAGAAAAGAAAGCAGTGTGGTTCCCTACAGCCTCCTTTGTGTCCTTTTGGTGGTAACCGTTACCATTAAGCTTTCTGCCGCTATTATGCTTCTTCTGGTGCTCAAACCGGCAGTAATTTTGCTGAAGAACAGAGAAAATAAACAAATTGGTATCTATCTTTTTCTGGGGGTTGTGGCCGTCTTCCCTTATCTTGCCCGAAACGTTATTTTGTCCGGCTGGCTGGTTTATCCCTTTGGGGGGCTGGACCTGTTTAGTGTAGACTGGAAAATCCCTTTGGGAGAGGTTCAGTATGATGCAGAGGAAATCAAGGTCTATGCCAAAGGAATGAGAGATGTTCTGCTAAAGGATACTCCCATCAGTGAATGGTTTCCTTCCTGGTTCAATGCATTAAAAGGGCTGGAAAAGATCTGGGTTCTGGCCTCGGCAGGAAGTATGGCGGCAGGAACCCTGTGGCTGGTCTGGATGACTTATCACAAGAAAAAAGAGGCTTACGGCATCATGTTTCTGGAGGGAGTGCTAATGGCCGGTTACCTGTTCTGGCAGGTGGGTACCCCTCTGGTCAGGTATGGGTATCTATATATCCTGGCTTTTCCCTTTCTTACTGCGGGACTGTGGTTTACCCTTTTATGGCGGGAAAATACAGTGGCCTATAGGGCCATGGCAGGAGTACTTGTGCTCTTGGGAATCTACAAGGGCATCAATCTTGTAGGAGACATGGTTCGTTATGGACAACTGGATTGCTATCTGTGGCAGCAGGATTATGCGGCGGGAGCCTATGACAGCTATCAGATAGAAGGAATTACCATCTATGTTCCGCTTGAGTCGGGGCAGATTGGCTATGAGCCTTTTCCCTCCTCTCCCTACATGCGGGAGGATATTGAACTGCGGGATGGAACACTAAGCGGCGGTTTCAGAAGGAGAGAAGTCGAAAAATAGCGAAAATTCTCGAAAATTTGTGATGAAAAGCATTGGGGTAATGGCAGAAGAAATGATACACTGGACAAAATAGGAAGGAGTGGTTGGGCATGATACAGGAGGTAACCAGACTTATGCTGGAAATTGGAGTTCCGGTACATTTGAAGGGATACCACTATCTGCGGGAGGCAATTTGTCTGGTGGCTGAAAACATGGAAATGGTAGGCAGTGTAACAAAATTGCTGTACCCCCAAATAGCAAAGCAGTATTCTACAACGGATCAGAAGGTGGAGCGGGCAGTACGAAACGCCATAGAGGTAAGCTGGGAAAGGGGCAATACAGAGTTATTTGAGGAGATTTTTGGCTATTCCCGGGTGACGGGAAGGAGAAGGCCCACCAATAGCGAATATATTGCCTGCCTGGCAGATAAAGTTCGTTTGGACTTTATCCGGTGATTGTGCTATACTATACGGTAATATATTGTTATCATAGCAGGAGAGGCTCTTTGGAGTGGATTTAAGAATATATGCTGGGTATAGTTCTATTGTGGTTGACAGTATATCTGAGTGGTATGCTTTTAGGTAAATTAGGAAGGGAAAAGGAGACGAGTCAGCTGTGGATACATCTGACTGGTTTCTTTTTCCTTTTTTTCTGTCAGGGGCTTGTTTTTACGGCAGCACAGCTTCTGGACTGGAATTTTGGACAGGCATTAAATGTGCTGGCACTGGTCTTAGGAGCGATTTCCCTGGTGGCTCTCATCCTCTGTAAAAAAGAGTTGGCTGCTTTAGTGGATAGACGAAAAAAGGCTGTGCCGGGCAGGGAGAAAAAAAGTGCCTACCTGGCCTTAGTATTCTGGCTTTGGTTGGGCATTTTTCTGGTGTTGTGCAAGGGAATGGTGGGAAACCGGCAGGATGCCCTTTTGGAAACCATGCAGACAACCCTTTTGACGGATACCATGAACAAATACCATCCCTTTACCGGGCAGCCTATGGAGTTAGGTGTCATCCTTTCCAAAAAAATACTGACCCTTCCCTTCTGGTATGGGGCATTAAAAAGCTGGACAGGGTTTTCGGCTCAGGATACGGTCTGGGTCTGGGGCAGCTTTCTCACCATTACCTTTTCCCTGATGGCATTTAGTGAACTGGCAGGACTGCTGTTTCGCAGGGACTTTCGCAAAACCTGGCTGTTTGCCTGTTTGCTGGAGCTATTGATTCTATCCGGAGATTATGTAAGCAGTGCAGAGGGATATCGACTGTTATTTTATGGCTATGCAGGAGAAACCATTGTGGGGGCAGTGGCCCTTCCCATGCTTTTATGTGTGCTTTATCGACTGCTGGCTCCCATCTTTCAGCACCAGGAAGAATTTGATCGGGAGAGGGAAGGAATCACCCTTTGGGGAGCTTTGCTGAAGCTTCTGCTGGTATATGCCTCCTCCCTGTTTCTGGCACCCTTTCTCTGGGGGCCGGTGCTGCTGGGAATCGCCACTCTTATCTTTGGAATTTGTCTGGGAGGAATCTGTATCATTCAGAGACTTCGAAAGCCGGGAGGAAATTAAGGTGCAGATGATTGTGGAACAACTGGGAACAACTTTTGCGCAGGCCAAAGAAGCGGGCAGCTATTTTCTTTTCTATCTGCTGGCTTTAGGCCTGGGTCTGATGATAGCCTGGGAACGCTATGGAAACAGCAAAACAGGAGATAATTGGATGGTGGAGGAGGCAAAAAAGAAGATTCAGCTTTGGCCCTTTCTTTTTGGACTCTGCTCTCTGGTGCTGGTGGTGGCCAATCCTTTTTCACTGTGGATATTGAATAAAATCCTGCCTCTACAGGGGCAATATGAAAAACTTTGGTCACTGCTGCTTTTTTTATTTTTAATTGTATACGGAGTAGTTTGTTTTGTCAGCCTTTTAGCAGAGCAGGAAAAGAAAAATATTGTGGTAATCGTGTTCGTTTTTTTCATCGGGCTGGCAGGAAGCTGTTATGGGCTGCTGTCTGACAGACAGGGAGAGGAAGCATATAGTCGGGAAAGAGAGGTAGTGGCTATTTTACAGGAAGTCTTTGTCCGAAAGCCGGAGACAGAGGCTGCACCACTATTGGCACCGGCCAGAGTTTTAGAGTATGCAGCCATTTATGAGCCCAAGCTACAGCTTCTTTATGGGAAGGATATGTATACGCCTTATCTGGATCTGGGGATTATGGATACTTATCCGGAGGAACTGCTGGGGGTCTATGAAGCCATGCAAAGCCCGGGAGAGAACCTGGAGCTTTTGGGGCAGATGGCTCATCTTTTTGATTGCCGGGTAATGGTCTTGGATTATTTTGACGAGGCACCCTCCCAGATTGCTCAGTTTGTGCTCTACGATCAGACCCGGGACTATCTGATTTATTATACAGATGATGGAAAATAGCGATTGGAATGCTGCCCCGGCAGCAGAAATGAGAGGAAGCATGGCAATATTAAGTGTTATCGTTCCCTGTTATAACGAAGAAGAGAACATACGGTATTTTTATGAGGAATTAATGAAAAATCAGCCTTTTTTTACCCAAAAGGGGCTGCAGGTAGAAGTGCTGTATATTGATGATGGCTCTAAGGATAAAACGGTAGAAGAAATAAAGAAGCTGCGGAAGGAAGCGGAGAATGTACATCTGGTATCCTTTTCCCGAAATTTTGGAAAGGAAGCAGCAATCTATGCAGGCTTTCAGAAAGCCAAGGGAGATTATGTGGTGATGATGGACGCAGATTTGCAGGATCCGCCTTCCCTGCTTCCCGAGATGTTTTCCTATCTGGAACAAGGCTATGACTCTGTGGCAACCAGAAGGGTGACCAGAAAGGGAGAACCGCCTATTCGTTCCTTTTTTGCCAGACTGTTTTACCGCCTGATGAACAAAATTTCCAAAACCGATATGGTGGATGGGGCAAGAGATTATCGTCTGATGACCAGACAGGTAGTGGATTCCATTCTTTCCATGGGGGAATATAATCGATTTACTAAAGGGATTTTCGGCTGGGTAGGCTTTGAAACCAAATGGGTGGAATATGAGAATGTGGAGCGTATCCATGGAGAAACCAAATGGAGCTTCTGGAAGCTGTTTTTATATTCCATAGAAGGAATTACGGCTTTTTCCACTGCGCCCCTGGCCTTTGCCTCTATTATGGGGGTGCTGATGTGTCTGTGTGCCTTTTGTGCAATTTTGTTTATCATTGTTAAGACCTTGATCTGGGGAGACCCGGTGGGAGGATGGCCCTCCATGGTCTGCATTATTTTTTTGGTAAGTGGTGTCCAGCTGTTTTGTCTGGGGATAGTAGGGCAGTATCTCTCCAGAACCTATATGGAGGTAAAACGAAGGCCCATTTATCTGGTAAAGGAAGAGTGGTAGGATGGTCAGTATCATTACTCCCGTTTATAATGCGGCAGAGTATTTACCTGAGACGATTAAAATGGTACAGGAGCAAACCTATAAGGATTGGGAGCTTCTGCTGGTAGATGATTGTTCCCGGGATAACAGCTGTCAGGTAGTGGAGGAAATATTAAGTAAGTGCCCGGATAGCCGGATTCAGATGCTTAGGCAGGAGAAGAATCAGGGGGCGGCGAAAGCCAGAAACCGGGGGCTGAAAGAAGCCAGGGGACGCTATATTGCCTTTTTGGATGCAGATGATATCTGGCTGCCAAAGAAGCTGGAAAAGGAATTGGACTTTATGGAGAAAAAGGGAGCGGGCTTCGTATTTACCGCCTATGAATTTGGTGACGAAGAAGCCAAAGGAACGGGGAAGGTGGTTCAGGTGCCGGAAACGCTAACCTATCGACAGGCATTGTCCAGAACCGTAATTTTTACCTCTACCGTACTGCTGGATCGGGAAAGAATTCCCCACAGGCTTATGGAAATGCCTCCGGTTCCCAGTGAGGACTCGGCCACCTGGTGGCAGATTCTGAAGGAAGGCTATATTGCTTTTGGATTAAATCAGGTATTGGTGGTTTATCGGAGACCGCCCAAATCCCTTTCCTCCAATAAGCTGGTGGCCATTAAACGCATCTGGTTTTTGTACCGCAGAGTAGAAAAGCTCTCTCTGATGGCCAGCATTTGCTGCTTTGTAGGCTGGGCCTTAAGGGCATCACTGCGGCGGATTTAATCTTTAGAAATGGAGAAATTGATGAGAACGAATGAATCGGGCAAGCGGTTGCTTATCCTGCTGTTATCCTTTCTTGGTATTTTGATTCTTACCGGAATGTATGCCTATACCTGGCTGTTTATTTATCACCGAAGGATAATCTGGAATATTAAACTGTATTTTTGGGGCCATCTGCTGATGGTGTTCATCTATTTTATTCTTCTGTTTTTCTTTGCCTCCACCTATGGGGGCTTGCGGATTGGCTACCTGAAGCCAATGGATGTATTTTTTTCCCAGGTGTTTTCTCTGTTGTGTGTAAATGTTATTACCTATCTCCAGTTTTCGATTATTGAGGTAAAGCTGGTGCAGGCAAACGGCCTGGTGTGGATGACGGCAGCACAGATTGCTTTTGTAGGTCTCTGGACGGCAGGATGCAACAGGGTTTACCGCAGGGTTTTTCCTCCCAGGGATTTATTACTGATTCATGGCAAACGACCTATTGAGGATATTTTACAGAAGTTTGCCAGTCGACCGGACAAGTACAACATCACACAGTGCCTGCCTGTTGATCAGGGGATTGAGGAAATAGAAAAGACTATTCTGGAGGCTAAAAAAGCGGTAGTGCTGTGGGACATTCCTACGGTGGACCGGAATGAGCTGTTGAAATTCTGTTACAGTCGATCCATCAGGGTATACATGATGCCTAAAATTCCGGATGTGTTGATTAAAGGCTCAGATCAGCTTCATCTTTTTGATACACCGATTATGCTAACCAGAGAGTATTCTCTGCGGATAGAACAGCGGATTGCCAAACGGGGAATTGATCTGATCTGCTCCCTGCTTTTGCTTATTCTTTCCTCACCTGTCTGGCTGCTTACCGCCGTTGCCATTAAGCTATATGATGGCGGCCCGGTGCTATACCGACAGATTCGCTGCACACAGGGAGGCAGAGAGTTCGGTATTTTAAAGTTCAGGAGCATGAGAGTAGATGCGGAAAAAGATGGGGTTGCCCGTCTGGCTTCAAAAAACGATTCCCGAATCACCCCTATTGGAAAATTTATTCGTGCGGTGCGGATTGACGAGCTGCCCCAGCTCATCAATATCCTTAAGGGGGATATGTCTTTTATCGGGCCAAGGCCTGAACGACCGGAGATTATTGCTCAGTATATGGAAGATATGCCGGAATTTGCCCTTCGTATGAAGGTAAAGGCAGGACTGGCAGGTTATGCACAGGTTTACGGAAAATATAACACTACACCCTACGATAAGCTGAAGCTGGATTTGTCGTATATTGAAACCTACAGCCTGTGGCTGGATATTAAGCTGATGCTTTTGACCTTAAAGATATTATTTAAGCCGGAAAGTACGGAGGGAATAGAAGAAAATCAGACTACCGCCAGGAAGGAGTAGCCATGGAAAGAGAAGAATACATGAATCAGGGACTGGATTTGAAACGATTGATTCTGGTTTTGACAGGAAAGCTGTGGCTGATTTTTGCAGGGATTATTCTGGGGGCCGGGGCAGGAGCGCTGATTTATCTCTTATCTGCCTATGTGACCAATGGAGAGCCGGAATACCGGGCTTCCTCAGATTATTATATCAGCTTTAATTTTGGTGAATTTGAGAATGGAAATGACCATTACAATGCCTATACCTGGGATGGCATATTAAGGGATGATCCTATTGTGGATTATGCCCTGACTTTGTTGCCTGAAACCGTAAGTAAAGCTGTGGTACAGCAGGCAGTCAGCGGAGAAATGCTGGGAGATTACCGAATTCTGACGGTTCATGTAACTACCGGGGATGCAGCATTGACGGGGCAGATTGCTGAAGCCTACCATCAGTCCATGGTACATTTTGGAGAAAGTATTGATATGCTGGATCATATAGAGGTTTGGAGCAGAGGAGAAGTATTGCCTTTGGAAAAAAATACAAAGGCGCCAAATGCAGCCCTTCTGGGAGGTCTTCTGGGCGGCATTTTGACCTTATTTTTTCTGCTGCTTTATTTGGTGCTTGAAGACGGCATTTATGTGGAAAAGGATGCATTGCTAAAGTTTGGGCTTCCTGTATTCGGTCTTTTGACGAAGAAGCGGGAGACAGGCCGGGAGCAGCTATTTCAGACGAATGTGGAATATGCTTTCGGGGGCAGAAAAGTGGAAATATGGAACGTGGAAGAACTGCCTGCAAGGGAAGATTACGAAAGGCTGAGAAAGGCACAGGCTCTGCTGTTGGCTATTCCCTGGGGAAGGAAGAATGCAGCTAAGACAGAGCGGCTTCTGGAGCTGATGAAGCTGCAGCAGTGTGAGGTGAAAGGGCTGGTAATCATTGAAGCGAAGGACAGCTTTGTGAAGGCCTATTATGGGAAAAGCAGCTAAGACATTTTGGCGCAAGGGATAGTAATAAACCGACTTTGGAAGGAGGAAAAGGTGAGAGAGACAAAAACCCTGGAAACCCTGGTTTCTGCAGTAGGACAAGGGGTGGAAACACTGGCAGGGAAGATGAATCTGCAGTCAGATGCCATCATCATCAATCAGTGCGAAAAAAATGAATATCGGGAATACCGGCACAGGGACTTTCTCATCAAAGCCTATAGCTTTGCAGAACGGGGAGTGGGTCTGTCACGCAATAATGCCCTCCTTCGGGCAAAGGCGGATATTCTTCTTTTTTCCGATGAGGATATTGTTTATGAGGAAGGCTATTCCCAAAAGGTTCTGGAGGCTTTTCAAAAAAGACCTCAGGCGGATATCCTGCTGTTTAATATGGAGGTGGAGGCAAGTCGGGCCACCTACCATACGTTAAAGGAGCACCGGGTAAGATTCTATAACAGTGGACGTTATCCCACCTATAGCTTTGCAGCCAGACGGGAGAGCCTTCATCGGGCGGGGGTCACCTTTTCCCTTCTTTTTGGGGGAGGAGCACCTTACAGCAATGGAGAGGACAGCTTGTTTTTGCTGGATTGTCTGAAAAAAAAGCTGAAAATTTATGCCCTTCCCATTAACCTGGGCAGGGAAGAACCCAGGCCCTCTACCTGGTTTGAAGGCTATACGGAAAAATTTTTCTTTGACCGAGGAGTGCTGTACTTCTATCTGTACGGCTCCCTGCGGCATCTGATGGCTCTGCGGTTTCTGATGGTCCATGGAAAAACCATGTGCAGGGAAATTCCTTTTACAAGAGCCTTTGGACTGATGTGCCGGGGAATGAAAGAAGCAGGAAGGTGAGCAAGGTCATGATATTGTATCTTTTCATCACAGCAATAACCCTCATATTGGCTTCTCAGGTGACAGCAAAGGATACGCTAAAAGGCAGCAGAGCATATCTAATGGGAAGTATTTCCCGAAGACAGGCAGTGAGCCGGTTATGTCTTGGGGCTATTTTTGTGGTGCTTTTTCTTCTGGCCGCTTTACGGTTAGAGGTGGGAAATGATTACGGAACCTACGTGGATGTGATTCATGAAATCTATGTAGGTGGATATGTGGTAACGGAGCCTCTGTTTAATGCCCTGGTAAAGGGGCTGTGCATTCTTTCCGGCAAAGAAAATTATCTTCTGGTTTTCGCTTTCTTTGCTTTTGTTACCATTTGGCTGTTTTGTAAGGTCATGGTGGAGCAAAGCAGCCATTTTTTCCTTAGTTTTTTCCTGTTTATGACCCTGGGGATTTACTTTAGAACCTTTAATACGGTCCGGTATTATCTTGTGTTGGCCATGGCACTCTATTCCCTTCGTTATGTGCTGCGAAAGGAATATGGAAAATTTGTGCTGCTGATTGCCCTAGCAGCCTTGCTTCATAAATCCGTATTGGTGGTAATCCCCCTGTATCTGGTGGCCAATCTGCCCTGGAAAAAGTGGCATATAGTGGGAATGGCCGCTTTGGGGGGACTGGTGCTGATTTTTAGGCAGCAGGTAATGGAGCTGGCACTATTTCTCTATCCCTCCTACCGGAATACGATTTATCTGGAAACGGAAGCCGGACTGACAGGAAATCTGATGACCATTGGCCGATGCGCGGCAGTTTTGCTGCTGGCACTTTTGTGTGGGAGAGAAAGCATACAGGAGAATAGAGAGAATCGATTTTATTTTCAGCTTAATCTTTTGGCAATGGGACTTTACAGCTTTGCTTCGTTTCTGCCGTTGGTTGGCCGACTGGGCTATTATCTGATAACGCCCCATATTTTATTCCTTCCTGCCTTGCTGAAGGGGGTGAAGGAGAGGAAAAAAAGAAGGCTGCTGACGGGAGTGGTTGTGGTCTGCTCCATTCTCTATTTTTTGGTTTTTTTACGGACGGCAGACCAGGAAGGGGTACGGGTCTTACCCTATAAATCCTGGTTATTTTATGAAAAGGACTTTTTGAATGCAGGAGAAATTTTTTAGTATTATTGTTGTGGCTTTGAATCCGGGAGAAAAATTGAAGAAAACCCTGGATAGTATTGTATGCCAGACCTTTGACGATTATGAAGTTATCCTCAAGGATGGAGGCAGTCAGGACAAAAGCCTTCAGGAATTGGAGGAAAATGGTTTTCTGCCGGAGCATCCCCAAATTCGTGTGGTACGAGAGCCGGATAAGGGAATCTATGATGCCATGAACCAGGCGGTTAAGCTGGCAGCAGGGCGTTATATTCAGTTTTTAAACTGCGGAGACTATCTGCATAATGAAAATGTACTTAAGCAGGTGGCCGGACTTATTGGAGATCCGGAAAGCGGGAAAGAAGAAGCAGGGATTTATTACGGAAATCAATACAATCGCCTCCAAAAATCGGTGGTTTACTCGGCTCCCCGGATTAATGACTTTACCTGTTATCGAAATGTGCCCTGTCATCAGGTCTGTTTTTATGCAAAAGAGTTATTTCAGGAAAGAGGATATAAGACAAAATATCGGGTTCGGGCAGATTATGAGCATTTTCTTTACTGTATATATGAAAAAAAACGAAGGGCGGTTTATCTTCCCCTGCTGGTTGCCTCCTATGAGGGAGGCGGATTTTCAGAAACAGCTAAGAGCCGTAAATGTTCTGCCAAAGAGCATCGGGAAATCACCTTTCACTATCTGGGGGCAAAAAAGGTATATCAATATAGGCTGGTTATGTGGCTTACCTTAATGCCCTTACGAAGAAAGCTGGCGGAAAGCCCTGCTTTTTCGGGATGGTATAATGGAATAAAAAAAGGAATTTACAGGCTGTTTTTAAAAGGTTAAGGGCGTATCTTCAATAGGGAATGAGAGGAAAAATGAGAATTTTATGGGTATTAAATCTGATGCCTCCGGTGATCGGGCAGAAGCTTGGCAAGGAATGCAGCGTAAAGGAAGGCTGGATTTCAGGGCTTCTGGAGCAGGTGGTCAAGGGAAAAGGGGCAGAGAAAATCAGTCTGGGTATCTGCTATCCGGTGAACACGAAGGCAGAGGAGACCCGCCAGGAAATCAGACTGGGAGAAAAAACGATTTTATGCTATGGATTTGTGGAGGATACTGTCCACCCGGAAAGGGATGCCGAGGTAGAGCTGATTAATCGCTTCGGGCAGATTTTTTCTGATTTTCAGGGGGATTTATTGCATATTTTCGGTACAGAATATGGACATTGTCTTGCAGCAGCAAGAGCCTTTAGCAGACCCCGAAGAACTTTGATCGGGCTGCAGGGAATCATCAGTCTGTGTGCCCGGGAATATCTGGCAGACCTGCCGGAGAAAGTCTATAAAAAGAATTCCTTCAGGGATTGGCTTAAGCAGGATGGTATAATCAGTCAGCAGGAGAAATTTACCCTTAGAGGTGAACGGGAGAAAAAGGCCCTGAGGATTTCCGGGAATGTAACGGGAAGAACAAATTTTGACCGCGAAGCAGCCTATGAGATGAATCCAAAGGCTCGATATTTTACCATGAACGAAACCTTGAGGAAGGAATTTTTTAATGGGAGGTGGGGAAAAAACGACTGTATTCCTCACCGGATTTTTTTCAGTCAGGCAGACTATCCATTAAAGGGTTTCCATTATCTGCTTGAGAGCCTTCCCCGGATAAAGGAGGAATTTCCTGATGTTACGGTGGCAGTAGCAGGAAACAGCCTGATCAAAGGAAAGACCTTGAAGGAGCGAATGAAAATTTCCGGTTACGGAAAATACCTTGAGGAATTGATGAAAAAAGTAGGAATGGAAGAAAAAATCATCTTTCTGGGGAAATTGTCGGCAGAGGAAATGAAGGCAGAGTATCTGAAATGTCACACCTATGTTTGTGCCTCTTCACTGGAAAATTCGCCTAATTCTTTAGGAGAGGCCATGTGTCTGGGAGTGCCTGTAGTGGCTTCCGATACGGGGGGAATTCCCAGTATGCTGACCCATGAGAAGGAGGGACTGCTTTTTCCCAAGGGGAATGAGGAGGCTCTGGCACAGGCTGTTATCTGTCTGTGGAAGGATTCCCGGCTATGTGAAAACCTGTCTGAGGCAGCAATGCTGCGAGGAAGAAAAACCCATGATGGAGAAAAAAATTTCAAGAGACTACTGGAGATATACAGAGAAATCTGTGGGTGATCTTTAGCACCTTTGCCATCCCGCTCATTATGTGACATCGTCACCCAGGCCCGATTGACGCTTAATGGCTGGGGTGCTAGAATATAGGGACACAGGAACGATAGGGATTGTGCTTTACTGAAATGGAGGAAATTATGGAAAAAACGAAAATACAGAAAATCAGTCAGATGATTACAAGGCTGCCGGGTGTTCGTTCCATAGGAATCATTGGGGATCCGGGCTGTGACGGACTGGGAACCTATAACATGAAGGTATATGCCGGTGTTTTAGAAAAAAGTGCAAAAGATGATATTACCATGGTGGTAGGTGATTTGGTACCGGAAGGAACCAATACCTATTACAACACCATTTGTTCTCTGACAGAAACAGTGGCGGAAAATGATGTCTATGTCCTTCGGGGAAATCACGATACAGGAACCTACAAGGACTTTTTTGGTCTGCAAAATTACGCTCTTTTGCTGGAGGATTATGCAGTTATTGTGCTGGATAATGCACTGAGAACCTTTGAGGAGGAAGGACTGCAGCTTCTTAGTCGGGTATTGGATATGGAGGAAGTAAAGCAGGCTGTGGTGATTTTCCATATACCTGTTCCTAACCATTTTATTCAAAACTGTGTATCTGAGCAGGAATTTGATCGTCTTAAACAGGCATACCATACTCACAAGGAGAAGGTAAAGTACATCGTTTGCGGCCACGTGCATTCCTGCTTTGTGGATAAGGTGGATGATATTCCCCTGCTTTGTACCGGTGGCGGTGGAGCAATGATAGAGGATGTTTCTGAGGAAATTAAGGCAAGTGATATTGAGCATCATATGATTCATCTGTTTTCGGAGGAGGGAAAAATCGGTTATCGCTTCGATCTGCTTTCTGAAAAATGCTATCGCAAGGAGGCAAAGGATCCGATTTTAAAGGAAAAAATTCTGGAAACGGTACAAGGTGAGCTGATGGCTCATTTAAAATACCTGATGTATGCAGACCGGGCGAAAAGGAGAGGACTGGATCAGATTTCCACTCTATTCAGGGCTCTGGCAGCTTCTGAATATTATCACGCAAGAAACTTTTATTCGGTGATTGAAAGACCCCCGGCTTTCCAGGAGTCGGCTAAAAGCTTTATTGAAACGGAGCAGTTTGAATATCAGCGCTTGTATAGTATGTTGGAAAAATATGCCGATGAAACTAACAAGCCTCTGGCAGCCCAGGCCTACCGGGCAGCCTCCATGGCGGAGAAGGTACACGCAAAGCTGTTAAAAGAGGTAGAAAATCTGGAAGAATTTTCCAGAGAGGCTATTTATGTCTGTCCGATCTGCGGATTTTTGATGACGGATAAGGGCTTCCATGACCGTTGTCCGGTTTGTGGTTCACCGAAGCGGGAGTATGAACGCTTTGCAGCTGGGGAGTGAGGCGGGAATGATTTATACGGCTCCCAGGCAAGAAGCGATTTAAAAGTAATTCAGTTATAGGAAATTAGTAAACGAAAAAGATAAACCTCTAATCCGGATAAACATGCCATCTCCGGGCTGGAGGTTTATTCTCTATGAAACGTAGAATCCGCATTAATTCACCATATTCTACGTTTGGTGGGTGTAAAAACAGTTAGGAACAAAGGATAATGAACGTAAGAAAGGAGGCAGATATGGATCAAATAGCTATTGGCAAATTTATTGCATTAGAAAGAAAGCGGAAGGGATACACGCAAAAACAATTGGCAGAAATTCTCTCTATTAGTGATAAAACTATTTCTAAATGGGAATGCGGAAAGGGCTTTCCGGAAGTTTCATTACTGCTGCCTTTATGCGGGGCGCTTGACATTTCGGTAAATGAACTTTTGTGCGGAGAAAGAGTTTCTGAAGAAGATTATCAGAAGAAAGCGGAGGAAAATATGGTGAATTTAGTAAAAGAAGCGCAGGAGAGTAAGAAAAAAATAATCTTATCGGCTATGGTAGCTGTACTTGTAATTATTGCAGCAACACCATTGTTTATCGTATCGGGAATATCTGAGCTGAATAAGGGAACCAGAATAGGATTGACAGTCATCGGAATTATCGTACTAATCTTTGGAATTGCAATAGCCTGCATACTGGATAGAGAGGCAGGAGCGTTTGAATGCCCTAAGTGCAAGGAACGGTTTGTACCCAAAATGAGTGCATATATTATGGGCCCCCATACCATTACCAAACGTAAATTAAAATGTCCTAAATGCGGAGCATATGAATACTGCAAGAAAGTATTAACACGATAACCATCAAAAGTGGCAGCATCTAAAAGCTTAACAGTGGAGGAGAATTGAAATGCCTGGCTGAGTATATTTTGGCCAAGAAATACATTTCATGCTTTTTTTTTGACATTTCATGACAAAAATGTATATTCCTCCGTTAATCAAGTATAGTAAATCTATCATACAGATTCAAAGGAGGAATAATGATGAAAAAAAAGTTACTTAGTGTTATCATGGCATCAATGGTGGCACTTACATTAGTGGCATGTGGTAATTCTTCTAAGGCCACTACTACAACGGAAACGCCTGCTGCAGCAAAACAGGAGGCAGTTGTACCGGAAACACCTGCTGTAGAAAAACAGGAGGCAGCTTCTACAACAGAAACGCTTGAGACGGTTGCAGAAGAAATGGGTGATTTTACCATTCTTGATGTAACAACTGATTTAGTTGATGTTGGTATTTATGCTGTTGATGACAGCAATACAGAGTATGTTATTACTCTTTTCCGGGATCCGGACCAAAACCCATATATTTCTTTGATGTTAGTGAATGAAGATGGTTCAGGTGATATTATTTGTGGTTCATACGATGATTCATCCATAACGATCGTACCTGATGAAGAAAATGGTGTTGATTGGACGGTATTTGAAATTACTGATGTTTACACTGAGGTTGAATGTACAATCGTTTTTGCTGAGGGTGATGATGGTTCTGTGGCTATTACAAATAGCGACTTCTCAGTAATAATGGAAGGCGAATACCTTTCAAATGAAGATACTATTA
>JBJELR010000080.1:0-3737 GCA_051879255.1 Lachnospiraceae bacterium
TCAATGCTTTTTGGGACTTCACAAAAAATTTTTGCACCTGATTGACACAAGCAGATGATTTGGGCAGAGTGGTTATTCCTAAGGAAATCCGAAGAACCATGCGTATTCGGGAGTCGGAACCACTGGAGATATATACGGGAAAAGAAGGGGAAATTATTCTGAAAAAGTATTCTCCCATCAGTGAAATGAGCGAATTTGCAAGGCAATATGCAGAAAGTATGAGTCAGGCATCGGGAAGAACCACGCTGGTTGCAGACAGAGATCAGTTTATTGCCGTATCCGGTGGAGGAAAGGGTATTCTGGGAAAATCAATCAGCCGGGAGCTGGAGGAGAAATTGGAAAAAAGAGAATGCTTTCTGGCTGCAAGAGGAGAACGCAACTTCATTTCCATTATGGAAAATATGCCTGAGGATTATCTTTATGAAGCGGTTTGTCCAATTCTGAGCGAAGGAGATATGATTGGAGCAGTTATTCTTCTGGAGCAGGAGCCTAAAAAAAAGATGAACGAAGGTGACTTAAAGCTGATTCAGGCGGCGGCAGGCTTCTTGGGAAAGCAAATGGAGCAATAAAGAAAAGAATAAAAGAAAAATAATGGCGGGAAAGGTATTTTCTGCCATTATTTTTCTCTATAGCTTTTGGAAAAATAACCTACAGTAAGCTATTCTTTGTTATTAGAGAAGAACGTATTGAAAAATGGCCACAAAATGGAGAACACTGCCGGCTACTACAAAAAGATGGAAGCAAGAATGCATATAGCGATGCTTTTTCCCCAGACCATAAAGAACGGCGCCTAAAGTATAGGAAATGCCACCGGCCAGCAAAAGGAGTAAACCGGGTATAGGAACTGCGGTCATAGCCGGTTTAATGGCCAGAACTACACACCAGCCCATGCCAATATAGCAGGCCATGGAAAACTTTTCATATTTTTTTAAATCAATAGCGGTTAGAATAATGGCAATGATCGCACAGCCCCATACCAACCCCAGGATGCTCCAGGCCCAGCCGGGGGAAACGGGACGAACTGCACATAACATAACGGGGGTATAGCTTCCTCCGATTAAAAAATAGATCGTACAGTGGTCAATTACCTGCATGACTTTTTTGGCCATACCACAGGGCAGACCATGGTAAACGCTGGACATGGTATAAAGAAGAATCAGAGATACTCCATAAATAGCACTGCTGACAATGGCCCAGCTATCCCCTCTGGCAATAGAAACAGCCAGACAGATGATGAGGGCAGCTACACCAAAGGCAGCACCGG
Source organism: Lachnospiraceae bacterium (assembly GCA_051879255.1). GTDB lineage: Bacteria > Bacillota > Clostridia > Lachnospirales > Lachnospiraceae > SFDP01. Next base: position 1,265 of record JBJELR010000080.1, read on the forward strand.
CGATATGGGACCAGGTATTAGCCAGTTCCTCTCCCTTCGTATAATCGGGAAGCACCCGGTCGCATAATTTTGTTCTTGTCATCATTTTGTCACACCTTCCTGTAATGGATATCTGTATACAACAATAGTAAATGCCATAGCGTAAAAGGAGGTTTTGCTATTATGGACATACAGACTTTGCTGTACAAAGGAAGTATAGGCAGGAAGGAAAAAAACTACTACCTACTTAGGAATTCTACTCCTCTCCTGACAGTAGAGAAGACCGTAAATTCAAGATTTTTCATAGAAATTTAATATGACAGGAAAGAAAAGTGATGCTATAATGGCCTCACTAAGAATTATCCTGAAAGGGAAAAGCAATGGAGCAGATATGCAGGAATTGAAATTTATTATTGCAAAAAATATACAGACATTGCGGCAGGCTAAAGGAATGACACAGGTAGAGCTGGCGGAAAAATTAAATTATTCCGACAAGTCTGTGTCCAAATGGGAAAGGGGGGAATCCCTTCCGGATATTACCGTATTAAAGGAAATTGCAGATTTGTTTGAGGTCTCTTTGGATTATCTGGTTGAGGCTGAACATGGAGAAGGAAACTTTACCCTGCCCAAAGCTCAAGCAGACAGAAAAAAGAAAAGGGGCTATTATATTATTACAGCCACCAGTATTTTTCTGGTGGCTATTTTTGCTACTCTGCTTTATCTCATATTGGCCATGGTCTTTCCCGGCACTGCTTATCCATGGCTATGCTACGCCTACGGGATGCCCATAGCCATGGTGGTGTGGCTGGTTTTTAATTCGGTCTGGTTTAATCCCCGCCTGAATTTCAGCATCGTTTCCCTTTTGGTCTGGTCTTTGCTGGCAGCCCTGTATCTGACCTTCTTCCTACAGGGGTATAAAATCTGGCCCATCCTTCTTCTGGGAATCCCCATACAGGTCATCATCTGGATGTGGTCAAACTTAAGAAAGAAAGATCATCCCATCTGATCCAGAAGACTGATTTTCATATCATACAATTTAGCGGATAAATCCACATATACCTTATGAGGATTAACCAGACGTCTGGTTTCGTCCCAGAGGGTGTTCAGTTCGTTCTGACATATCTGTCGAATTTCCATAACAGAGGGGGAGTGATAAACACACTTGCCCTTTAAAAATACGGGAACCAACAGTTCTTTGAGGGAAAAGCTTCCGGCAGCCAGTTTCGTCTTCTTCCATGGCTCCAGAGGGTCGAAAAGAAGCAATGGCTCATTCTCATCGAAGGTTTCCCCTACCAGGCAGATCAGGTCTGCTTTAACTTTACCGGTACTTTTTTCATAAATCCGGTAGATCGTTTTATTGCCGGGATTAGTAATTTTCTCGGAGTTTTCGGAAAGCTTTATTTTGGGGATAAAGTTGCTGCTGCTATCCATAATGGCGGCAAGCTTATATACACCCCCGAAGGAGGGACAATCCTTAGAGGTAATCAAATGGGTGCCCACTCCCCAGGAGGTAATGGTGGCTCCCTGCGCCTTCAGGCTGTCAATCAGGAATTCATCCAGGTCATTGGAGGCAGAAATAACGGCATCGGGAAAGCCTGCTTCATCCAGCATCTTTCTGGCCTTTTTGGATAAATAAGCCAAGTCACCGCTGTCCAGACGGATTCCGTAAAAGGTAAGAGGAATTCCTTCTTCCTGCATTTCCCGAAATACCTTTATGGCATTGGGTACACCGGATTTTAAAGTATCATAGGTGTCTACCAACAGAATACAGGCGGAAGGGTACATCCGGGCATAGGTTTTAAAAGCGGTATATTCATCAGGAAAGCTCATAATCCAACTATGAGCATGGGTTCCTTTCACCGGTACATCAAAAAGCCTGCCTGCCAGCACATTGCTGGTTCCTACACAGCCCCCAATCATAGCCGCTCTTGCACCATAAAGTCCGGCATCAGGGCCCTGAGCCCGTCTTAGTCCAAATTCCATGATTCCATCACCCTTAGCCGCATAGCAGACACGAGAGGTTTTGGTGGCAATCAGGCTTTGATGATTGATGATATTCAGAATGGCTGTTTCAATGAGCTGTGCCTCCATGATAGGAGCAATTACCTTCACCATAGGCTCTCTGGGGAACATAAGATTACCTTCCGGAATGGCATAAATATCTCCGGAAAAGTGGAAAGATTCCAGATATTCCAGAAAATCCTTCTCGAAAAGATTAAGACTGGACAGGTAGGAGATATCTTCCTGAGAAAAATGCAGATTGTTAATATAATCGATCACCTGCTCCAGTCCGGCCGAGATGGCATAGCCGCCGCCTTGGGGATTATTACGGTAAAAGGCATCAAAGATTACGGTTTCATTTTGCGTCTTATTCCGAAAATAGCCCTGCATCATAGTTAGTTCATATAAATCGGTTAAAAGAGTAAGATTCTGACCTGCCATGGTTAATCTCCTTTTGTAATGGTGTAATAGTATTATTCTGCCTCTTGTTTTT
>JBJELR010000081.1:0-3721 GCA_051879255.1 Lachnospiraceae bacterium
GGAAAGAAATAAGGTAAACAAGGACTATGTGGTAGATCTGTCAGGCCTTCAACAGACAGAGGGAGACATGGGAAACTCTGCTGAAAATCCTGATTCTGAACTTGGGGACAGTGCACAGGTAAGCTCTCGTAAGGTAGAAAATCCCACAATGGTTAAAAAGGAAGGGGAGGAGACTGAGGCAATGTTCCCCTGGGAGATGGCGGCAGTAGAGGAAAGTAGCACCCCCACTAAGGAGCCATCAAAGGCAGTAGAAGAACAGGAGAAGGCGAGAGAGTTGAAGTTTGGAGAGAAGGAAACTCTGGTTTGGCCTGTAGTAGGAAATGTTCTGATTAACTACAGCATGGACAAGCCTGTATATTTTGCCAGCCTGGAGCAATATAAGGTAAACCCGGGGATTGTGATTCAGGCTACTGAGGGACAGCAGATTAGTGCCGCAGCCACTGGCCGGGTGAGTAAAATTGCCAAGGAGGAGGAAACCGGAAACACCATTTACATGGATATCGGAAGTGGTTATCAGGTGGTATATGGACAGTTGACTAATATTCAGGTAAAGGAAGGTGACCTGGTGGAAAAAGGCACCTATCTGGCAGATGTGGCAGCACCTACCAAGTATTACAGTGTAGAAGGCTGTAATGTATATTTTGCATTGTCAAAGAATGGCACACCGGTGGACCCTATGGGAAAACTAAAATAAACAAAAGCCGGACTTTACCGGAGAGGAACTTTTCTGTATAATACGAAGGAAGAAAGTAAGGGAGGAAAAAGTGTGCGCATAAAGGTCTGGCTGTCAATTCTTTTGTGTATCAGTATGCTGACTGGGTGTTCACTTCCCTTTGGCAGTCCTTTGGATTCTCTGGGGGCCTCAAAGGGGAGTGATAAGGATACCCTGGGATTGACACCGGACTTTTCTTATACGACCCCTACCCAGACACCCAATATTTTGGTGAACCAGATTGGGTATTCTCCTGAGGATGAAAAGGTGGCTATTCTGCAAGGCGGTGAGTTGAACTCCCTCTTTTCGGTCTATGATACGGCTACGGATCAATTGGTTTTTTCCGGTACATTGAAGGAAGTGGGAGTGGCCGGTTATGGGAAAGAGGAGAGAAAAAGCGAGGGGAGTGCTCTTTATTTGGCAGATTTTTCCTCACTGACCAGGGAAGGCAGCTATTATCTTTATCAGATAAATCTGGGCTATTCCGATAGCTTTGTGATTCAGGAAGGAGTATATGATTCACTGGAGGCTCATCTTCTGGATCAGCTTGCTGTAGAGAACCGGAATACCTCCAGTCTTTGTTATCAGTTGGCAGGAATACTGTTTGCGTTGGAGCTTTATCCGGATAAGCTATTGGAGCCGGAACGGCTGCAGCGTGTACTTAAGGAAAAGATAGAACTTTTGTCCAAGGCTCAGGATGAAAGAACCAAAAGTGTGTATGAAGTCATCCCTGAGGGGGAGGAACCTCAGGCTATTTCTCTGGCTGCCACTGCAGAATTTGCAGGAGTAATGGCCATGTATTCCGGTTATGTGCAGGCTACGGATTGGAATGCTTCCGTACAGGCTCAGAATGCAGCAGAAAGAGCCTTTACCAGTATTAGAGGCAGTCTGGACAATGTCAGCTATGATGCAGGATACTTTGCAGCGGCCCAGTTATTTAAGAAAACCGGAAGAAGCAGCTATTCACAGGCTATTGGCCAATATCTGGCCGTTAAGGAAGAACAAAAGAGCTATACCCCATATGATTTTTCCCTTTTTGGATATTATGCTTATCTATCCTGCAAATTCAGTACGGATATGGAATGGAATAAGCAGTTAATGAATAAGGTGATGAAGCAGGCAGAAACGATTTCTCTTACCAGCAGCAGAGAGCATTATTATGTTTCTGCTAATCGGGATTTTTATGATCTGGAGGGTATGCTTAAGGATATGTCGGTTATGGCATTGGTAAATTATGTGATTACTAATCATGAATACAGCACATTACAAAAAAATTATCTGGATTATTTTCTGGGGAGAAATCCCAATGCCATTTGCCTGATAGAGGGCTTTGGAGAGAGAAATCTGCAGACAGGAGAAGAAGGGGTGAATCAAATTAATGGAGCCCTGTTCTATCTGCTTTTGCAGAGTATAAAATAGAGGTAAAAAACGCTTGGGCGTGGAGGAAAGAATGAAGGTTGTTGTTTTAGCAGGTGGAATCAGTACGGAGAGAGATGTGTCCTTAAGCTCGGGGAGTATGATTTATCAGGCACTGAAAAAAAGAGGACATAATGTTCTGCTTTTGGATGTCTATCTGGGTTACGAGGGTGAATGGGAAAAGGTCTTTGAGGAGAAAATTGACTGGACAAAGCAAGTGGGGAAAATCGGAGAAAAAAATCCGGATATTACCGAGATAAAGGCACTTCGCAAGGATGGGGGGAGAAGTTTTTTTGGCCCTCATGTGATTGATATTTGCCAGCAGGCTGAGTTGGTTTTTCTTGCCCTTCATGGGGAAAACGGAGAAAACGGGAAGCTGCAGGCAGCCTTTGATTTATTGGGAATCCGTTATACGGGAACGGATTATGTCAGCAGTGCACTGTGTATGGATAAGGGAATCACCAAGGAGCTTTTTGCAGTACACCATATTCCCACTCCCTTTGGAGTAAAATTAAAGAAGGGGGAGGCAGATAAAAGACAGGTAGCCCTTCCCTGTGTAGTAAAGGCTTGCTGCGGAGGCTCCAGTGTAGGGGTATCTATTGCACACACCGATGAGGAATATATGAAAGCTAAGGAAGAAGCCTTTTGCTATGATGAGGTGGTGGTAATCGAAGCGTACATTCAGGGGAGAGAATTTTCGGTAGGAGTGATAGAAGGAAAGGCCCTTCCGGTCATCGAGATTGCTCCCCTTCAGGGTTTTTATGATTATAAAAACAAGTATCAGGCAGGCAGTACAGTGGAAACCTGTCCGGCCAGACTTAAGGAGGAGCAGAGCAGGCAAATGCAGCAGATTGCCCGGAGAGTATTTGAAGTGCTGCGGCTTAAAGGCTATGCCCGAATGGATTTTATGATGGATGAACAGGGGAATATGTTTTGTCTGGAGGCCAATACCCTTCCCGGCATGACTCCCACCTCCCTATTGCCTCAGGAAGCAGCAGCAGTGGGAATGAGCTTTGAAGATTTGTGTGAAAAGATTATGGAAATTGCATTAAAAAAGGAGTCTGCATGAAGAAGTTGACCATTGAGAATATAGCTTTGGCCTGTGGCGGTAAGCTTTATGGAGAGGACATCCTGGCGAAGGAGGAGGCAGATAAGGAAGCCCGGGGAGTGGTTCTGGATTCCCGGCTTTTATCTCCCGGCGGAGTCTTTATTGCCACGAAGGGAGAACGGGTGGATGGACATCGTTTTATTCCGGAGGTTTTTGTAAAAGGAGCGTTGGCTGTGATTTGTGAAAAACTCCCTGAGCCTTTACCCGGTCCCTGCATTCTGGTAAAGGACAGCTTTCAGGCCCTAAGGGATGTGGCAAGATACTACCGCAGTCAGCTAAACATCAAGGTAATCGGGATAACCGGAAGTGTAGGGAAAACCAGTACCAAGGAGTTTATTGCCGGGGTATTGTCCAAGGCTTTCCCTTTGTGGAAAACCCAGGGTAATTTTAATAATGAAGTCGGTCTTCCCCTTACCATATTACAGCTTAAGGAAGAGCATCAAATGGCTGTATTGGAAATGGGAATCAGTGAGTTTGGCGAGATG
>JBJELR010000082.1:0-21376 GCA_051879255.1 Lachnospiraceae bacterium
CAGAAGAAATGGAATAACCGGATTGTGGTGGCCATTGTTTCTTGTATCGGGGCAGTGATTGGAAGTGCCACCTTAAATCTGATCATCGGGTATTATCAGTAACCTAAAACAAAATCAAAAAGAAAAATTGGAGGAAAACACAATGAAAAATGTAAAGGAAATGATGAACGAATTAACTGTAACTGCTTATCTGAAAAAAGAGAGTGCGAAAAGAAAGATGACCACTATCCTTACCGGAAACGAAGGGGAAGGCTTTGTAGATACCGCTTTAAAAATCCTGATTTCTGTGGTGGTGGGTGCGTTGCTCTTAGCCGGACTGTATGCACTGTTTAAAGATACCATTTTACCTACCCTGACCCAGAAGGTGACTAACCTGTTTAATTATCAGGGATAAGTAGGGAACCAATTTAACACTTGCTGTCTGCCGAAGTTCGGCAGACAGTTTTCTCAAAAAGGAGGAAAAATTTGAAAGTAACAGCAAAAATTACCAGAAGTTTTGAAACAGCGGGAAGGTTAAAAGCCTTTGCAACAATCTGCCTGGCAGATGCCTTTTTAGTGACCGGTGTGCGTGTAGTGGAGGGGGAAAAAGGGTTAAATGTCTTTATGCCAAGCCTGAAGGATAAGGAGGACGAGTATAGGGATGTTTGTTTTCCTATTAAACCGGAGCTTCGGCAACAGATCAATACGGTTGTTTTGAATGCCTATGATGCCAGTGTGAAGGAAAATGAAGGGGATGAGGGATAACAGGGCTTTTGGACGTAAGGGAGGTGGAGCAGAATGGAAGTGATCCTGGTCCTTTTAATTGTGGCAGTATTAAACGGTGCTGTTGTCTATATTGATGAAATGCTTCAGGAACTGATTCCCATGACCCTCTATGCTGACCGGTATATGCTGACACAAGGGGGAAATGTGGTAGACATCCTCTTTGACATCGTACTGGGCTTTGGTGTATCTTTGATTATTTTAAAGTTTTTGAAAAAGGGCTTTGCCTGTTATGTCTTATGGACCGATGGAGACCCGGATACAGAGCCCACCGCCCTGGTGGTTCGCTTTATGGAAGCAGTTGCGGTGGCAGTCAGCTTTCCCCTTTTGTATGGCTGGCTGGCAGAGATTGTACAGGAATTTATTGGAGAGCTGATGGCAGCTGTCACCACAGGTACAAGCTACGATTGGCAAGCATGGGTAAATGGAATTTCTTCTTTGGGACTTACTACGGCTATTTTTGGGCTGATATTTGTAGTCTGCTATTTTCTACTGTATTTCCAGTTTTTAATGCGAGGCTTGGAAATCCTGATTTTACGGATTGGTATGCCAATGGCCTGTGTGGGCCTTCTGGATAACGATAAGGGGATATTCAACACTTACCTGAATAAATTTTTTCAAAGTACTCTGGCAGTGGTGATTCAGATTGTACTGTGCAAGTTGGGAGTAGGAATGATGTTAAATATTGGCATCAATATGAATGTATTCTGGGGACTGGCCTGTATGGTGCTGGCGATCAAGACTCCGGCATTCCTTAGAGAATTTCTTGTGCCTACAGGAGGAGGCGCAGGAGGTATCATCAATAATGTTTATCATTCTGTACGGTTAGTTGGAATGATAAAAGGAATAGGAAAGTAAAAGGCCAGAAAAAGGAAAGGTGAAATCGGGTGAAGATAGACGATATTTCCATGGCTCTGATTGGACTGGTACGTGTAGGGGCAATTTTTCGTTTTGTTTACTGTATGGTTCGCCTACAGGCAGCACAAGAAGAACAGGCCCTCTATCAAAAAAGAGCCAAAAATACGGTTGTATTTTATGTGCTTGCAGAGAGTATCTGGCAGATTAAGGATATGGTTTTTTATTACTACGGATAAAGGATACCATGAAAGCAGGAAAGGAGTAGAAATCACTTTATGGAAGAACAAAAGTGGGAGTTGTATATTCCCGTTGGAGTGAAGGCAGAAAATGAATTATTTAATGGGTTTGGGCGAAGGGAGCTTTTGCAGAGTATGGCAGGCTCCCTCTTGGGGGCGGGTATTGCCTTCTTGCTATGGCTTTGTACCCGGAATGTAGCCCTTACCGTGGTGGCCGTTTTAACGGGTATCTTTGGTAGCGTAATGATGTGTACTAAGGATATGAATAACCAAAGTGTAGTGGATCAAATCGGAAATATGATCCGTTTTGCAAGAAACCAGCAAATTTATCCCTACCGGGCATTAAAGGAGTGGGGAGAGGTGTGAAACAAAATCTTTAGCAAAGGTTTAGGTATTAAGTAACGATTCTACCAATGGGGAAAGAGGAAGCTATTCTATCAAACAAGGAAAAAGAAGCAAGAATACCTGTCAAAAAACAGGAGGTCTGTTTGGAGTTTTTAGATTTATTTAGTGGAATAGGTGGCTTTAGAAGAGGATTGGAACGAAGCGGACATAAATGTATTGGTCATGTGGAACTGGATAAGTATGCCAATAAAAGCTATCTGGCTATGTATGAGCTTTTCCCCTGTAAATATGAGGAAGAAGGAGAGAGAAACCATAGCCTGGTATGTCATAAGGAGGTGAATGAATATTGTGATGGAACAATCTGTAAAGGCGAATGGTTCGCCAAAGACATTAAGCAGCTTAGAGCAGAAGAAATACCAAGAGCTGAAATCTGGACTTTTGGCTTTCCTTGCACAGACATTTCCCTTGCAGGAAAGCGAAAAGGTCTTGCCGGAGAACGAAGTGGACTCTTTTTTACGGTCGTTAGTCTGCTCAAAAGCACAACTGCCGAAAATAGACCCAGGCGGCTTATCGTTGAGAACGTTAAGCATCTTTTGTCAAGCCAGAGAGGCAGGGATTTTACCGCCGTTTTATTTGCGCTATGGGAAGCAGGGTATGACCTGGAATGGCAGTGTGTCAACAGTAAAAATTTTGGAGTCCCCCAAAACCGAGAGCGAGTGTACCTTGTTGGACATCTTGGAGGAATCGGTAGCAGAAAAGTATTTCCTCTCACCGGAACAAACCAAGCGTCTGTTAAAAGAATTATAGATGGCTGCCAGGGACAGCGGGTTTATGACCCAAAAGGGCTTTCCATTACGTTAACGGCAGAAGGAGGAGGGATGGGTGGTAAAACCGGTCTGTACCTTTGCGAAACAAAGAAGCCGGAAGAGTGGCTGGAGTGTCTATATGAACGGGAAGAAGGAAAATGCGGATTTTTACGTTACGTGGGATTTCTTACCCAAAGAAAAGATAAGCCGGATTTGACCCAGATTTCCCGTTGCCTGGTGAGTAAATATAATGCCGGAATCACCCGGTTTGGGGAAAATTCAGGTGTACTGGAATGTAGAGCCTGTAAACGGCAATGTGTGGAAGTAAGGGCAGTCCTTACGCCCGACAGGAAGAAGAAACGGCAGGAAGGAAGACGGTTTAAAGAAGAAGGGGAAACGGAATTTACCTTAACCGGCATTGACCGCCATGGGGTAATGTTGATGGAGTGCCCTTACAGAGGCGGGATACCAATCCGGGAAGCCACAAAACAGGGATATGTACTGGCCAGGCATGGAGATGGGGTTAATCTTTCTTATCCCAATAGCAAACTTAGTCGGGGACGGGTAGGAAAACAATGTGCACAGACACTTTTAACAGAAGGAAATATGGGGGTAGTAGTGTATTGCCGTATCCGCAGATTGACACCAAAAGAGTGCTTTCGGTTACAGGCTTTTGAAGATCGTTTGTTTGAGCGGGCGAAAGCAGCAGGGGTCAGTGATGCACAGCTTTACAAACAGGCAGGAAATGCGGTAACGGTAAGCATTGTCTACGAGATTGGAATGCGTCTTAAAGAAAGTGAGGCGTATGTGGATGAAGTTTAATATTTTATACGTTGATCCTCCATGGCAGTATGAGCAGAAACGATTGTCAGGAGCGGCAGAGAAGCACTATCGAACCCTGTCGGATGAAGAATTATACCACTTACCGGTACAGGATATTGCAGCAGATAACAGCATTCTGTTTTTGTGGATTACCTATCCCAAGCTAAAAGAGGCACTGAAAGCCATTGAAAACTGGGGATTTTCCTATAAAACAGTAGGATTTGTCTGGCTTAAGCAAAACCGTAAAATGCCTACATGGTTTTTTGGGTTGGGGTTTTGGACACGAGGAAATACGGAAATCTGTCTACTGGCCATAAAAGGGAAACCCAAGCGAATGTCTGCAAGAGTCAGTCAGTTGGTGGTCAGTCCAGTGGAGGCTCATAGCAAGAAACCGGATATTGTACGGGAAAAAATTGTGGAACTAGTAGGGGATTTACCGAGAGCAGAGTTGTTTGCCAGAAAACAGTTCCCTGGCTGGGTTTGTGTGGGAAATGAAATTGATGGTATGGACATCCGAGAGAGTATTGAAGTGTTAAAGAAGAAGGAAGGAGTAAGTGTTGATATGGATAACTGAGACAAAGGTCTGTATAACAGCGGTATTAGCCAGTTTTCTTTTTGGGATGCTGATGGATATGCTGTTAAAAAGATTAACCGGCTCTGAACAGATTCGGTATGTGGCAGCAGTGGCGGCCATCATTACGGCTACCTTTATCGGAGCTTATGGGATGAGCCAAAAAGCACTTGTCTGTATTCTTAGTGGACAGGTGCTTTTATTTGCGGCAGAGTATGATTATGCAACTCACCTGGTACCGGATTATCTTCCAGTACTTCTTCTATTGGTGGGATTAATTCAGGTGGACTTTTCTCATGCTTTGCCAGGTCTTTTTGCGGTGCCGCTGCCTTTTTTGGTGGCGGCATTTCTTAAAGAAGGGAGCATTGGCGGAGGAGACATTAAACTGATGGCAGCCTGTGGATTTATTCTGGGGGTGAAAAAAGGCTATGCAGCTTTGCTTGCAGGCCTATTTTTGGCGATTTTGCTTCAGGCAACTTTTGGGAAAAAAGAGGATAAGGGTTTTGCCTTGGTGCCTTACCTGTCAGTAGGCTGTTTACTTGCCATGCTGCCAACACAGTAAAGAAGAAAGTGAGGATAAAGAAGTGAAAAAATTATTCAAAAATCGAATTATATTGGGACTAAGCTGCATGATTATTTCGTTGTTGATCTGTTTTGGACTTACGCCCATGTTTAATGATGCTTTAACAGCCAAGGTTGCTTTGGTACGTGTGAATACAGAAATCAAAAAAGGTGACCAGATAACGGAAAAAATGTTGACGACTGTGGAAGTGGGAGGCTATAACCTGCCAGGTAACGTGATTTATGAGGCGAAAGATGTCATTGGTAAGTATGCCAATACGGACTTGTATAAGGGGGACTATATTCTGGCCAGTAAGCTGTCCGATACCCCCATGTTAAAAAATGCTTATTTAAGCAAGCTAAATGGAGAGAATCGCGCCATTTCCGTTAGCATCAAGACCTTTGCAGCAGGCCTTTCCGGTAAGCTGGAGGCAGGAGATATTGTAACCCTTATTGCTTCTGAGGTAGGGGAGAAGCGGGAAACCCTTATGCTGCCGGAGTTACAGTATGTGGAGATTATAGCTACCACAGCCAGCAGCGGAATAGACCAGGATGCACAGGCAGAGGCAGAAGAGGGAGAAGAACAGGAATTGGCTTCTACCATCACGGTACTGGCTACTCCACAACAGGCCAGACTTTTGGCTGAACTTGAACAGGGAGGAAAACTTCATGCGGCTCTGGTTTTTCGGGGAGACAGTACACAAGCCGGACAGTTTTTGGAAGAGCAAAAAAGGGTATTGAAGGAATTGTATCCAGAAGACAATAAGACAGTAGAAAAGGCAGAGGAAAGCGAAGCCGACTTAACGAAAGGAGAGTAGAATGGAGCAGAAGAATACCCTTGCTATTGTGGGAAGTCCCGGAAGTGGAAAGACTACGTTAGCCGTAAAACTGGCCTTAGAGCTTGCCAGAAGAAAAAAGAATGTGGTGGTGGTGTGTGCCGATCCGTTTGTTCCCTGCCTTCCCTTTTTGCTGCCTTTAGGTTATGAGCAGGAGGTTTCTTTGGGAGCACTTCTTACGGCACCGGTTTTGACCCAGGAAAAACTGTTAAAGGCCTGTGTGCCGGTGGAAGAAAATCCTTATCTTAGCTTTTTGGGATATAAGTTTGGCGAGAATCTGATGTCTTACCCTAAAGTGACCAGAGAAAAAGCAGTAGAATTTCTGGTTTGCCTGCGGCATCTGGCTGACTATGCCATTCTGGACTGCAGCAGTATTGTTGAGGCCGATGTGTTTTCCATTCTTGCTTTGGAAATGGCAGACGGAATCCTTCAGGTAGGAACCGCTAATCTTCGGGGCATATCCTACTATCAGTCCCATGCCGGAATTCTTTCTACAGGAAGGGAAAGAAACAAGGTGGTGAGTGCCATAGGAAACTTTAAAACGGGACAGGAATGGGAGGCGGCAGCAAGCCAGTATGGGGGTGTGGATTTTGTCTTTCCCTATGTGGCAGAACTGGAAAAACAATACGATGCAGCCAGCCTTTTTTTGCCCCTTGTGGAAAAGGAGGCAGATGTCTTCCAACAGGAGATCAAAAAGCTGATGAGGCAGGTTTTTGGTTTGTCAGACCCAAAGCCGGAGAAACAAGAAGAAGCAACAGAGCGGAAAAAACTGATGGTCAGAAGCCCCTTTGTGTGGACGAAAAAGGGAGAATTTTAAGAGGAGGAAGAAAAGGTGCAGGAAATCATCAATGTACATGAGATGGCAGGACTGCTGGGGGAAGGTATGGTGTATCGTACCTTCCCGGAGGTGTTAAAGGATGTGCAGGAATACATTTCCAAGAATTTTGCCACAGTACTCAGGGATGACCCGGAAGAAAACCGGGAGCTGATTGAGTCTTACATCAGTAAGTATCTACAGCAAAAGAAGGTGGGTGTGGACGGAATGGAGCAAGGGGAGCTGGCAGAGCTTCTTTATGGGGAAATGACCGGCTTTTCCTTTCTGACCCGGTATTTATATCGGGAAGATGTGGAAGAAATCAATATCAATCAATGGCGAGACGTGAAAATCACGTATTCTACGGGCGAGATTCTTCCCACAAAAGAAAAATTTAACAGTGCCGGTCATGCCGTAGACGTAATCCGAAGGCTTCTACATAAATCCGGGATGATTTTTGACAGTGCCCAGACCATTGTGGTAGGCCACTTGAATAATAAAATCCGAATTACGGTTATGGGGGATGGGGTAATTGATCGGGAAAAAGGACTGGCTGTGTCCATCCGTATTGTCAATCCCAAGAAACTGACCAAAGAGCAGTTCGTAAAGTTCGGCACAGCCACAGCAGAAATGTTGGATCTATTATCCATGTGTTTTATTTACGGGGTATCCATGTGTATTACCGGGGCAACTTCTTCCGGAAAGACTACTTTGATGAGTTGGATTTTGGGAGAAGTGCCTTACCATAAGCGAATTGTGACCATTGAGCAGGGATGTAGGGAGTTTGACTTAACGGCAACCGATGAAGCGGGAAATGTGGAAAACAACGTGGTTCATCTGGTGACCAGATTTTCCGATGATCCCAAGCAAAACATCGATATGGTAAAGCTATTGGAAACCACACTGACCATTAATCCGGACTGTATTGCCGTGGCAGAGATGAAGGGGGGAGAAAGTATGCAGGCCATTAATGCGGCAAATACCGGTCATGCGGTAATTACCACAACCCACGCCAATTCCTGCGAGGACACCTATCACCGTATGGTAACGTTGTGTAAACAGGAGCAGCCGGGGATGGATGATGCTACCCTAACGAATCTTGCAACGAAAGCCTTTCCCATTGTGGCCTTTGCCAAACGTCTGGAGGATAATTCCAGACGGATCATGGAGATAACGGAGTGTGAAACCCTTGCTGATGGCAGAAAAAGAATGCGTACCCTGTATCGGTATAACATTACGGATAACCGGATGGTAGAAGGAAAACCAAGGATTGTTGGGCATTATGAAAAAGTGGAGAATCTCTCGGAAGGCTTACAAAAGAGGCTTCGGGAGAATGGGCTGCCCTTAAAGCTTCAGGAGCAGCTTATGGCCAGAGGGTAAACCAATGAGAGAGGAAAGGAGGGAGATCTAATGACCTTACTGGTAACGATTGCTTTTTTTCTGGCAGTAACAGGCGGCTTTCTGATGCTTGAACTGTCACCCTTTGCCTTTTTGGAAGGAATGGCAAACTACATGAAACCAAAGAACAGCAGCATGAAAAGCCGGATCAAAGAAAGTAAAAAGAAAAAGGAGCCAAAAGGGCTGAAGCTTCTGTTTGAGGAAGTTAAGGAAATCTTGCGGCTGAGTGGGAAAAGCGAACAGTTTGCCATGCTGTGTGTACTGTCCATGATTTTATTTGTTCTGGGGGTAATGATTGCCTTGACCATGAATAATTCTCTGATGGTGCCGGTGCTGGCAGTGGGCTTTGCCCTATTGCCCTTTTATTACATCAAATTTACGGCATCTAAGCACAAAAAGCAGATTAATACAGAGTTGGAAACGGCGCTTTCCATGATTACCACAAGTTATTTAAGAAACAAAAATACCATTATTCGGGCAATTGAAGAAAATCTGCCTTATTTAAACCCTCCTATATCGGAAGTATTTCGCCAGTTTCTGATGGAGGCAAAGCTAATTAATTCCAATCTGGCAGAAGCTTTAGAGGGGTTAAAAAAGGGTATGGATAACCGGGTATTCCATGAATGGGTGGATGCTCTCATTGCCAGTCAGGAAGATTACAACCTGAAAAATACCCTGCCGCCTATTGTAGCAAAACTATCCGATATGCGTGTGGTATCGGCAGAGTTGGATCTGCTCCTTTATGAACCAGTAAAAGAATACATTACCATGGTGATTTTGCTCCTTGGCAGTATTCCCCTATTGTATTTTTTAAATCAGGAATGGTATAAGACACTGATGTTTACCGGCTTTGGAAAAGTATTGCTGACTATTTGTGCCACAGTCATTTTTGTTTCCGTAGCGGCAGTATCCAAACATATACGGCCCATTGAGTACAAACGATAGGAGGATGAAGGTATGCAAAATGTAATTTTACTGCTCTTTGCCCTGTTCTTTGGGGCAGGGAGCTATTTTCTTTTGGCCCAGGTTTTTCAGGTTCCTACTTATCGTACCAGCCGAGTTATGTTAAGTGTGGGAAAAAAGCAAAGGAAACAGGCCAGAAGTTCAGATGCGTTTATTCTGGAGCTTTCGGCAAAGCTGGCTCCCTTTCTTCCTATGGACGAATATAAGAAGAGAAAACTTTCTGCTACTCTTCGGTCTGCGGAAATTGCCATGACACCACAGCTTTATCTGGCACAGGCCTATGTGAAGGCGGGGCTGGTGTTTCTTGGTATTATTCCGTCAATCCTTATTTTTCCCCTGATCTTTCCGGTATTTATTGTTTTGGGAATAGGAATCTTTTTTTCGGAAAGCACAAGGGCAGAAAAGTTAGTGAAACAGCGAAGGGAAGAAATTGAATTTGAACTGCCCCGATTTGTGGCAACCATCACCCAGGAGTTGATGGCAAGCCGAGATATTCTTTCCTTATTGGAAAGCTACCAGAAGAATGCCGGTGGTGCCTTGAAAAATGAACTGGCTATTACCACCGCCGATATGCGGACAGGAAACTATGAAGCTGCACTTATGCGACTGGAGGGAAGGGTGTCCAGTGCCCAGCTTTCGGATGTGGTCAGAGGACTGATTGGCTGCATTCGAGGGGATGATGGGGTAGCCTTTTTTCGGATGCTTTCCCATGATATGAAACAGCTTGAGTTACAGAGACTGAAACGACTGGCTTTGGAAAGGCCGCCAAAAATCCGGCGTTATTCCTTTCTTTTATTGGCCTGTATGTTACTGGTTTACATGGGGGTAATGGGGTATCAGATTTTAGGCACCATGTCAGGAATGTTTTAAGGAGAGAGGTAACCATGAAAAGATTGAAAAAAATTGGTAAAGACTGTCGGGGAGAAGGCTATATGGATATTGCCATCGGGGTATTTTGTCTAATGCTTGTGGTGGCACTGGCAACCGCTTTGTTTCCTCTCTTTTTAAAGAAACAGCAGCTGGACTCTTTTGCCGATGAAATCGTAAGACAGGCAGAAATCGTAGGAAGTACAGATGTTTCGGGAAGAATTGCCCAGCTAAAGCGGGAAACCGGACTTGACCCACAGATTTACTGGGAGTGTGATTATTACAGTGGAAACAAGGTGCAGCTTAATGGAGATATTCAGGTAACCCTTATCCAGAAGGCAGACCTTGGCTTTTTTGTCTTTGGTTCTTTTCCCATCGAACTAAAGGCGAAAGCCAGTGGAAAAAGTGAAGTTTACTATAAATGAGGAGAGGCAAATGGAAAAAGCAAAAAGGCTGTGGTTCAATAAGCAGGGACTTTCCTATCCCCTTACAGTAGCTTTGATTTTGGCATTATTGCTGGTTATATGCGTACTGGCAGAATTTTTCCGCCTGTCCATTATTGCCTATGGAGTGAGAAATGCCTTGCAGGAGGCGGTAATTTCCGTAACCACCACCAATTACAATGAGGTATATGATGGATTGCGGGAAGGGTATAGCGGAGGTTACTTTATGACCGGAGAGGCTTGGGAAGAAACCCTGGATTATGGGGATGTGTATACCCAGCTTGACCGTGTGCTGGGAACTGGGTCAGATGGAGATTACCATGTCAAGTGGCAGATAGATGGATATGAATATCGGTTAAGTCATCTACAGGTATCTATCCGAAATGCTCCCTTTGCCCCGGGAAATGCCAGCCAGAATTTTGAAGGGGATGTTTCCATTAAATTGGAGATACCCCTGTCTTTTGGGTGGCAGTCTTTGCCACCAGTAGAAATGACGATACAGACAAAAGCTGCCTATATGCCAAAGTTTTAAGCAAAGAAAACAATGGACAAAACCAATGGATTCATGTTAGATTGAACTTACTACCTACCATAATCAGAAATTTCAGAACACACAAAAAGATAACCTGGACACAGAGGAATGATCTGTTGTATGATGAAGTTGGATAAAAGTAGGACAGCATTTGCCGTAAAGAAGATTTATGGAAAGTGAGGTCTTTTAGATGAAAAATGAATATGAAAAGAAAAAGAAACTGGTTATAATGACGCTTTCCCTGGTGGCTCTATGCCTTGCAGGAGGATTGGGTTTTTATCTGTATCAAAAAAACCTTCCTTCCACACCTGAGAAGGAGTTTGCGGAGGAGAAGCCGGTACAGACAGAGGTGGCCGTACCAGAGATTTCCCTTTCGGATAAAGAAAAAGAAGTACCGGAAACCGAAACAGTGACTCATGACGAAATGACAGAAAGCTTAGAGACGCAGACCAGTGCAGATGAAGAAGGGGCAGATGCAGGAAAACCACAGACAGAGAAGGAAGCAAAGGCACCGGAGGAGAAGCCGAAGCTTTCAGATACAGAAGTGGAAGAAAATCCGGCCAAACCACCCCAGTATGCCCCGGAGGTGGTAGAGCCAAAAGAAAAGCCAGAAGAACCCACAGGGGGAAGTACCAATGAGAACGGTCAGATTTATGTTCCCGGCTTTGGCTATATGGATTCTCCGGGACCACCTAGAAGCCTTCCGGCAGAATCCGCAGGAGATTGGAATAAACAAATCGGAGATATGTAACTTAACTAAAAAAGAGAGTATGGTGAAAGCCATGCTCTTTTTTTCGATTGAAAAGGAGGGAGAAATTGAAGAAAATAAACATTTCTCTTTTGTTTGTTATGGTGTTCTTTCTCTACTTTACCTTTCCGGCTCACGCTGCCGGAAGCGGAAATGTGGATGGTGGAGGAGGCAGCTTAAACCAGGGATCAAAGGCATATAACTGGCCCACCAATGGACATCAGGGTGTGCGAATAACGGTAGTAGAGACTAAATCCGGTACAGTAGTGGGAGGACCGGTGGATTTTTCCAACCGGGATTTATCGAAGATAACAGGGGCTATGATCCATTTTGGATTGGTCAGCAAGCTGCAGTATCGAAACGGAGCTGCCATTACGCCACGGATATCTGATTATGTTTGTTATAAACCGGATAATCCCATTCCCCAGATTATTTCCACCAATAGCAGTAAGGCCAGTATTGAACAGATTAAGCGATATTTTTGTTCGGAAGGGGCGGCATCCATGGTGGCGGAAAAAGTGGGTATGGATATGGAAATCATGACCAATGGCTCCTATAAAATGATTATTGAGCCGGTAGTCTATTTGATTTATGAAAATGTCTATTTTGCCATGACGGCTACAGAGGCAGGATTGTATAACCAGATCACCGGGGGAGGCTTGGGAGCCCATTTCCCTTCTCTGGTATTAACCAATCTTCCCCTGTCTTTATTTTTGGAAAAGGATGATCTTGGGTTTTCGGCTTATACGGGGCCAAAGAACACGAAACGAACTACCGAGGAAATCATCCAGATGCTGGGAATTGGGATTATCAGCTATAAAGAGGCCCCACCTACAGAGACAGAGTATGACGTGACGTATCGGGTAGACACAGATGTGATCACTTCCACGACTTTAACCACGACAGAAGAGATTAACAATAAAAACAGGGCTACCATAACCTTTACCATGGGAGGAAAAAGCTATCAGATGACGGGAGTAGTGGTGCCCAAAAATGGAAGCCAGGTAGTATGGGTCAAATGGCATACCCCTTCTGAGCCTTGTGAGATTACCATTACCATTTCCACCAATCGGGGGAGACTAAGTACCACTACCATTCGGGCGAATGTGGTGGATTTGGATGAGAATCCTCCTCCGGACCCCATGGCAGATGATCGAAATGATGGGTATACCAGACCTGGTTTACCCACAGGGCAGAACGTGACCAGCTTAACCTGGAGTGTATGGCGGTGCTGGTGGGAAGAAGACTGGGTATGGAAACCGAATTGGGAACAGGATAATGGTGAGCATAAAGAGGATTGTCCGGAGGATTGTTCCTCTACGCATACCGGTTGGATCGATAATGGTAAATGGGAAGATGAGGGTGAATATGTCTATGAACGGGATATCTACTCAGCTTCTCTTAGTGCCACCATGAATATGGTGCCGGATGAAAAGAATCCTACAGCAGTCGGAAACACCTTAAAATCCGGCTATGGGGTAAATCTGACAGTCAATGCCCAGATGAGTTCAGCTGCTCCTAACGGCCACCTTACCCAGAGCCAGACCGCAGTAACCTATTTTCCGGAATTTGATTATAAAGACTATTGGAGGCTGTTGGAGAGAACCAGCCCCGGTTATTCTGCTATTTTCCAATTCAAACAAAATGAATACAGCACTTATAACCGCAGGACCCATTTTACACCGGTATGGTTCCCGGACGGAAACTATACCGTATATACAGAAATTTATGATGCCTGGACTCCGGCAGGAATGCTCAAGTTGCACTTAAACGATACCCTGACGATTCAGGATAATCTGTTCTCGGACTGGCATGTCCGTCCACTAAATTGAATCAAGGAGTGAGAAGGTTGAAAGAATTAGATTCTTTCAACCCGGGATCCCGGCTGATGCACAAAGTCCCTGTGATTAAAATGCTGCTAAAGCAGCAGAATGAGAGGAAAAAATGGAGAATTTATTGTTTCCCCTGTTTATGCTTGCCGTCACCTTTCTAGGTGGCGGTATTTTACTTTTCTATCTGAAACACAGTAAGAGAAGTAACCTGCCGGAGGAAGGAAGTATGGCCTTACAAACGGCACAACAGTTTATTAACGTAAAGGATATTCAGGATAGATTTTTGTATACCCGTGATGGGTTAGTCCTTGTGTATCTTCGTATCCATGCTATCAGCATTGATCTATACAGTAACAGCGAAAAAACGATCCTAATCAAAACCCTGACGGCAGAACTTTCGGATATTCAATATCCTTTTAAGTTTATGGCCTTATCCCGTCCAGTGGATATTTCTCCGCTAATTGTGGAAATGAGCGAGATGCTAAAGGAAGCAGAGGATAAGCGAAAAGAAATCTTGAGACAGGAGATTTTACAGATGAGCGGATTTGCCCTGTCGGGAGAGATTGTAGAACGGCAGTTTTATCTTGCACTCTGGGAGAAACAGGAGGAAGGATGTGAGCGGGAATTAAAGAAGAGGGCCTTACTTCTGGTTGAAAAATTTGCCGCAGCAGGAATATCCTGCGACCTTCTTAGTCAAAAAGAAATCGTCCGGTTAGTGAATCTGGTCCATAATCCAGCTTATATCCATCTGGAAGATACAGAGACCGCAGCAAGTATTCCTCTACTGAAAGGAGGTATGGCATGAAACAGACAGCCCAGACGATAGAACAGCCCATGGTAAATCATGCCCTGTTAAATGTGGTGACACCCATAGGGCTTTCTTTTGAAAAAAACCAGCTTTCCCTCGGTGAAAACCGGGGAAAAGCCTATGGGATTATCCGTTATCCCCAAAAGGTAGAACCGGAATGGCTTTCCCGGCTGACCAATATCCCTTCCACCTTAGTTTCCATCGGCTTTAAGCCGGTAGACAACTCGACTTTAATCAATGCGATCTCCAGAAATGTGGTGCAGCAGAGAGGTCTGGCAGAAGGTGCAAAAGATCCCTTATCCAGACAGCGAGCAGAAAAGGCGGCAGAAGATGGGGAAAAAATCATTATGCAGATCGACCGGGAAGGAGAAACGGTGGGGCTGATGAGTGTAGCAGTAATGCCCATAGCCAGAGAAGAAAAGGAATTTAAAAAGGTTTGCCGTCTGGCTGAAAGTGCAGCCAGCGTGATGAAGTGTAAAATACGGGCAATTCCTAACCTGCAAAAGGAAGCGTTTATGCACCTGTCCCCCACCTTTCCCAATCACCCGAAAATGGAGAGTATTCTGCAAAGGATTGTTCCTTTTTCCACCTTTGTGGGAGGCTTCCCTTTTGCCAGCAGTGGGTTCAATGACGGGGAAGGGTATTATTTTGCCAAAGATAAAAATGGTGGTCTGGTGATCCTGGATACCTGGAGACGAGGAGGAGACAGGACCAACAGCAATTTTTGTGTCATGGGTAATTCCGGGGTGGGAAAATCCACCGCCATCAAACATATCCTGTTGGCAGAGTATATGAAGGGAACGAGAATCATCGTTATTGATCCGGAGTCGGAGTATAAGGAGCTTTGCCAGAATCTGGAGGGAGACTGGATCAATGCCGTGGGCGGCTCTAAAGGGATGATCAACCCTTTACAGGTCAGACCCTCACCCAGAGATGATGAGGAAGAACAAGAGGAGATGCGCCTTTACCGGGATGAGGGGTATGGGATGAATGACCTGGCTTTGCACATGAAGAATCTGGAGATTTTCTTTAGCCTGTATCTGCCCTCCCTTACGGATATGCAAAAAGCGGTATTGAAAAAATGTCTGGTGGAATTATACCAGCAGTTTGGGATTACCTGGGATACAGATGTAACCAGGTTCAGCCCAGAGGGTTTTCCCATTTTTTCTGACCTCTATGCCTTAATAGAAGAAAAGGGAAAAAAGGAGCAGGATAATCCGGTTTATGGTGACCTTACCCTGCTTCTTTATGACCTTGCCAAAGGAGCAGACAGTTTTATCTGGAATGGGCATACCAGTGTATCTTCCGATTCTCGGTTTACGGTTATGGACACCCATGCCCTGCAGGAAACAGGGGATAACGTAAAGCGTACCCAGTATTTTAATATCCTGACCTATGATTGGGAACAAATGAGCCGAAACCGGGAAGAAAGGGTGTTACTGGTTTGTGATGAGGCCTATTTGATGATTGATCCGAAAGTCCCGCAGTCTTTGGTTTATCTGAGAAATGTGATGAAGCGGGCAAGAAAGTATGAAGCTGCATTGTGTATTATTTCCCACAGTCTGGTGGACTTTTTAAGCGAAAGCATTAAGCAGTACGGACAAGCCTTATTGGATATTCCCTGTTATAAGATTTTGATGGGAACGGACGGAAAGAATTTGAAGGAAACTGTGGATTTATATGACCTAACGGAAGCCGAGCAGGAACTTTTACTGGCCAGAAAGAGGGGACAGGCTTTGTTTCTGGCAGGAGCCAAACGGCTGCGTGTCCAGTTTGACATCCCGGAGTATAAATTTGCCTATATGGGAAAGGCCGGTGGACGATAGGGTCTGCCGGTCAGAAAGGAAGGTGAAGGATGGCAGACCCTATTGTGACAAAGTTGTTGGTAGAGGCCGCCATAGGGGCGGCAGTGGATAAAGAAAAAAGAAAGCGGCTTCTTGCCCTTATTTTGGGACCAATCATTTTTCTTCTGGTGCTGGTGGCTTTGGTGATGTACCTTGCTACCAGCCCTTTTTCTGTCCTGACCCAGTGGCTGGTAGGGGAAGAAGTGGAAGCAGTGGACAGATTTCAAAAGGACTATGGATATACCCATGATTCCGGTATATTTGAGCGGGATTTCAGAGAGGCAGAAAAAGAAGGGGAGTATGAGGAGGATATGCTGCTTGGTAGGGAAGGAGAGCGACAGGTGGTTTATTTTAACCAACTGGATGAGCGCTGGGCAGATAAACCTTATGGGCTGGATAAGATCGGCACCCATGCCTGTGGTCCTACCAGCATGAGTATTGTGGTATCCACTCTGGCAGGAGTCCAGATAGATCCGGTGGAGATGTCCCAGTGGTCCTATGAGAATGGCTATTATTGTCCCGGTGGCGGTTCTTACCATAGCCTGATTCCTAAAGCAGCAGAAAACTGGGGATTATCCGTAGAGGTAAACTTGAAGTCGGAGGAGGTGGCAGATGCTTTGGCTCAGGGGAAGCTGGTGGTGGCCATTATGTCCAAAGGGCATTTTACTTCCAGTGGACACTTTATTGTCCTACGGGGCATCACAAAGGAAGGAAAGGTTCTGGTAGCTGACCCAGCCAGCTTAAAGCGAAGCAATCAGGAATGGGATATTTCCATTATTTTAAATGAAGCAGGAAAACGAGTAGGGGCAGGAGGACCCTTTTGGGCCATTAGTGAAGGAAGTGAATAAGATGATTTTATATTTAGCGTCACAGCAGCATATCAATCTGCTGGATTTTTTGACTGAGGAAGAAGCGTTACCGGTAAAGAAAATGATCGGAAATTTTATGTTAAAGCAATTCGTTGTTTATGATATGCGTAATTTTTCCCATTGTACGGAATTGGTTTTAGACCGGATTGCCTTTGGGGATGAGGATCAGGAATTTGTCCAGGCCCTTGGGGAGTTTCAGACCATGTACAATGCCAGGATTACGGTTATCTGTGAAGGATTAAAGGAAAATGAACCATTAGCCAGGGCATTACTGGCAGCAAAAGTCACCAATTTGGTTACCAGTACAGAAATCGAAAAGCTGCAGGAGGAAATCCGGGAGTCCTTAAGCCAGCAGGGAATGAGCAGGTATGCCCCCACAGATCAGGAAGTGACCAAAGGTAAACATGAGGAATATACGTTTAAGGATGAAGGGGTGCGAATTGCTTTTTTAGGTTCCAGGAGCCGTATGGGAACGACTACGGCAGCATTAGGTTTTGTGGCCTGGCTGGGGAGTATAGGAGCAAGGGCCGCCTATGTAGAGAAAAATGAGAGCTACCTCATCCCCTATTTGGCTAAGGCTTATGAAATGCAAGCTGAATCGGGAGGATATTTTCTGGAAAAAATGTGGTATGGAAGAGATATGCCAGAGAAAAGGTTTCATTTTTTGATTGAGGATTATGGAGTAGAAAGACCGAAAGAAAAGCCGGATACACTGGTACTTGTTTGTGGGACGAAGCCCTATGAGATTGAATCGACTATGAAGCTTTTAGCACAGTACGAGACTATACCAGCTTTCTTATTGTGTCCTTTCGTGGAAAAGGCATTACAGCACACCTATCAGGAAGTGTTTCAGTCAGAATATCATAAGGTGTTTTTTATGGACTATCAACCGGATTGTATGAATGGGCAACCGAATGAAAAAATTTATAAGAATATCATTAAAAAGTATCTGGCCGGGGAGTAATCCCCGGCTTTTTGAAGAAGAAAATGAGAGAAAAGGAAGGAATCAACGATGAACCAGTTTGAAATGAAGCAAAGAGCATACCAGTCACCCTTAAAGAGCAGAGCCTTACAGGTTCTTCTCTACCTGATTGATCGGTCAGACAAGGAGCATACCTGCTTCCCGGCAGTACCCACCATTGCCCGGCAGTTACATATCAGTGTTTCCACTGTAAAACGGGCAATGCGTGAACTGGTGGAGGAAGGATATGTAAAGAAGGAAAGCCGTTTTCGTGAGGGTAACCGAGGGCAGACTTCTAATCTCTATTTTCTTTTCTTTCCGAAAATTGTTGCTGAAAAAGAGGATAAGGACAGTGGGATAAAGCAGGAGGAAGCAGGAGGACCGTCAGAAGAAGAAAATAATCATAGAGAAGTGGAATTATTGAATGCAGAAGAAAAAGATTTCCTTTTTGACAATTCTCAAAAGCAGATACTTTCAATGATAAAGCGATGGTTAAGTATCGCAAAGTGGAGGAAAAATGAGGAGATTATAGGTATAGGAAAGAAGTTTAATCGTATAAATTTCTTTTGTGTGTATTGCGATTTCTTCTTGTGGCCGGGGGAGGGGGTCAATTTGAGGCCCCCTTGAACCAACAGATTAACAGGAGCTAAAGGGTGAAAAAAGAGTAATTAAGAGTTTTATTATTAATCCAATATCAAAAATATTTTTTCCTGAAATGAAAAATGAGATTCCCGTTTGAACGGGAAAGTTACTTTGTAATTGACCAAAAATATTTTTTTGAATTGTTTTTAGTGTCAATTTATGTAAAAATATGTCGTTTTCTGCATATTGTCTTGGCGATAAAAATATTATTGCTATACTTATACTATTATCAGACTTGGTAAGTTTAAAGAGAGGGAAATGAAGAAAATGAAGAAATGGCTAAAACGACTACCATTATTTTTTTTAACAAGTATTGTGGTTCTGGCATTGTGGAATTTAATACATAAAAAAATTGACCAATCAAAGTTAGAATCTGCCTATGGACAAGTTGTTGAGGTGGGGGAAAAAGATATGGTGGTAGATATCAAAGGTGAAAAAAATGACACAACAATTATTTTATTACCAGGATGGGGATGTGTTTCACCAATACTGGAATTTTGTCCTATCTCAGACGCATTAGCTGAGAATTTTAAAGTTATCACAATAGAACCATTTGGTTATGGACTTTCAGATAAAAGTGAAGAGGGAAGAGAGGTAGAAGTAATTGTAGAAGAATTGCATGAATGCGTACAGAAGTTAGGCTGTGAAGAATATTATCTGATGGCTCATTCGCTTTCCGGCGTGTATTCGTTATATTGGTCAAATGAATATCCGAAAGAAGTAAAAGGGTTTATTGGGATTGACTGTTCGGTACCAAAACAAATTGAAAATGAACCTTTTCCAATCAGTATGATAACAATAAACAGACTTTTTGCTTATGGACAGAAATTAAAAAATGTAGCTGGTATTACACGTTTAACCTCTATCAGCAATCCGAAAAAAGCTTTTTATGCAGATGCTTCCCACCAATATTCTGAAAAAGAAGTGGAAATATATCGGATACTCAGTATAGATCATGGGAATAACAAAACGGTTATGAATGAATTAAAATATATGGAAGATAATATGAGGAGTATGCAAGAAATGAAATTTCCTGAACATATTCTGGTATTACATTTCATTTCAGATTCTAACTGTAAACTAATGGAATCTTGGGAGAGGTTGCATAAAGAGATTGCAACAGAAAATATAAGAAGTGAGACAATACGTTTGGAAGGAGGTCATTATCTGCATTTTGAACAAAAGGAAGAGATTGTCAAAGAAATAAAGGAATGGATTATTGGGGAAAAATGATTTATGGATAGTAAATCAAATGATATAATTCTTATAAGGTACCAGACTCAAGCGTACAAATTTGGAAATTTGCCAAATTTTTAGGGGGGGGGGGTAAACATATGTTTCGCATAGCGATATGTGATGATGAAAGCATCTTTAGGGAACAGTTTAAAGAGATTCTACAAAAATATATGGATGAGAGAGGAAGAACATATGAGATAGATACCTTTAGTTCGGGAAAAGAATTTATAGAACAGGGTATCGAAATGGTAAAGTATAAGATTGTCTTTCTGGATATTAACATGGAAGAATTAGATGGAATCATGACGGCGAAGAAAATTCGAGAAAATAGCAGAGATATGTTCATTGTCTTTATTACTGCTTTTATTAATTATACGCTTGAGGGATATAAGGTGGATGCAATAAGATACATATTGAAAGAAGAAAAAGGGATGGACGCTAGTATTTATGAATGTTTGGATGCTATATATGAAAGAATGAATTATAGTGTACCAAAGCAGAAATTTAATTTTAGAGAAGGAGCCAGGATAGTTTCCTTAGAGCGGATTTTGTATATAGAAAGTAACTTACATAGTCTGGAATTTTATGTTATGGAAGAAAGTCTGAAAAAGTATACATTATCAGGAACATTAAATAAGTTGGAGGTTGAATTGGAGGGAGAGGATTTTTTACGTGTACATCAGAGTTTTTTGGTCAATATGAGGTTTATCAAAAGCATATGTAGGTATTCGGCGATTCTTACAAAAGGTAAAGGTGAGGAAATGGAGGTGAGTATATCAAGAGCAAGATATAATGATGTTGAAAATCGGTTTATTTCTTTTAAAGGAGTTCTGTAGATGTTTCACTATATTCAGAGTTTATTGATTATCATACTGGAGATATTGTGCTGTATATTCTTTTTCAATAGTTTTGGAGAAAAAAAGCATGAAAATATTAGCTGGGAGAGCTGCCTTACTGTAGTAGGAATGATTGCTGGGGAGTATGTAATGGCAGCCGGATTTACAAATAATTTTCTGTTAAAACAGATAAGTTTAATACTTTTTATTGCAAGTTTGATGAAACTATATTACCGAATTAGTTGGTGGAAATCTATAACCTTATCAGCTTTGTTTCAAGGGCTACTGCTTGTGGTGGATTACTTTGTTTTGCTTACCAACTTATATTTTTTACGGAATATATCTGTTGAGGAAGGAAGCAGTCCTATGCAAAGCTATCTGGTGATTGTTCTGGGAAGGGTGGTTTTGTTTCTGCTTATCATTGCTATCAGAAGATATATAGGAAAAGATAAATTGGCCGTACTTAATGATATACAATGGATAAAACTTATTGCATTCCCCATCTTTACGGTTTGCAGTATTGTGGGAATGATAAAGATGGCAGGAATTACACCTAATCAGGAACAGGAAAATTTGTTTTTCATTATTGCTTGTGGACTGACAGGATTAAATATGCTGGTTTTCTATTTTATCTATGATATAGCGAAGCAGGAAACTGAGATATATGAGAGCAGAATTTTTAGACTGGAGGTAGACAATCAGACAAAAATGTATCGCTCAATTTCCGAAAATTTTAATAAGCAGAAAAAAAAGACACACGAATATAAGAACCAAATTATGTGTATA
>JBJELR010000083.1:0-3710 GCA_051879255.1 Lachnospiraceae bacterium
ACAGTATTTTTTCTGGAAGCAATGGAAGAAATTAAAGCATTATGCCAATGAAAAAGGAATACAGATTGTAGGGGATATTCCTATCTATGTGGCCCTGGATGGAGCAGATACCTGGGCAAACAGGGAGCTTTTCCAATTGGATGAGGAGGGGATACCGACAGCAGTAGCAGGCTGTCCCCCGGATGCCTTTTCTGCCACAGGCCAGTTATGGGGCAATCCATTGTATCGTTGGGATTATCATAAGGAAACCGGTTATGATTGGTGGATGAAAAGAATCGACTACTGCTTTAGATTGTATGATGTGGTAAGAATTGATCATTTTCGGGGCTTTGATGAGTATTATTCCATTCCATGGGGAGCCAAAACAGCAGAAACCGGGCAGTGGGAGAAAGGACCGGGCAGGGATTTCTTTTATACTTTGGAGAAACGGCTTGGGAAAAAACAGGTTATTGCGGAGGATTTGGGATTTTTAACGGAAAGTGTGATTCAACTGGTAAAGGATACCGGTTATCCGGGAATGAAGATTTTACAGTTTGCCTTTGATTCCCGGGAGGAAAGTGACTATCTGCCCCATAACTATGTGCGAAACAGCGTTTGCTATACGGGAACCCATGATAATGATACCACCTCCCACTGGTTTAGCGCATTAAATGAGCATGACAGGGATTTTGCTAAACGGTATATGAATCTTACCGATGAAAGTATGGCCTGCAGCGAATTAATCCGTCTGGCTTTTGCCAGTGTGGCAGATACCTGTATTATTCCCTTACAGGATTATCTGGAGCTGGGAGAGGAGGCCAGAATAAATATACCATCCACCCTGGGAATGAATTGGAAATGGAGGCTTTTGGGGGAAGAATTGACAGAAAGCCTGGCAGAACGAATGCAGAAGCTGACCAGATTATACGGGCGGTAAATCAGGAGGTAAAACTCCCTGACTGAGATTGGAATTATGGTAATGTTTATCGTAGGTTACCTCCTGCCCGAACCAGGCTGGGGGCTGAAAGGAAAGAGCCTTTGCCTCACTGGCAAATTCCACCTCAGCAATGATCAGCCCATGGTAGGGAGCTTCAAAAATATCCAGCTCAATCGTATGGTTATGATAAGGAATGAGATACCTTTTCTTACGAATGACGATACCATCAGCTTTTTTCAGTAAATGCTCGTAGGCATCCCTGGTTAAGGGAAGATTATATTCTTCTCTTGCCAGCAGCCCCTTTCCTTTGTAGGTCAGATAGAAGGTGTCGTCCTCCCGCCGAACCCGTACAACGGGATTGGTGGATAAATAGCCCTGCTCCAGTAGGTGGAAGGGATAGGAATCCAGTGGGGGTAAGGCAGTAATTTTGAATTTTCGTTCAATTTCCATAATGACCTCCTAACAAATCATCAATCGGGAAAGGGATAGGCCGGGATCAGCACTCATCGAAATCAATTCCTCTGGTGATTAAAAATTGGCGGCAGGCTTCATCCCAGATAAGATCAGGGGTTTTGTCCATGAAAAAGGTGTGGAAGGAAGTACCGGTAGTCAGCAACAGTCCTTTTTCATCGTATTTGATGGTAAGAACGAAGCTCTTTAGAGAGGAAGCATATTCCATGGCATCGGCCTTCCTTAGCAGATTACAGGCCTCCTGAGGATTGCAGATCAGAGTCAGCCGAAGAAGCAGAGGAACCTTTTTTCCTTTGATTAGCTGAAAGCAGATTCCCCGCATGGTTTTCCAGGAGGATAAATCATAGGGAGGAAAATCAGGGTCATCTAATTCTTCCCGGCTATAGAAGTCTTTATTCAGATGGCCGTCGATAATAAAGGTATTAAAGGTCTGAATCTGGGCCGATTCCAGTAAAAAGGAATCGAAGGTATCAGTATTCAAAAGTTTGCTCATAAAGGATTTAATTTCTTTTATTTGTAGTGCCAGCATAGATTTCTCCTTTTGGGAATAGTATAATGCAAGTGGGGGATAGGTGCAAGTCGGGAAAAGTATGAAAAAAGAATGAAAAAATATTAATATACTTTACGCTGACAGATAAAAATGCTATTATAAGTAGTAATCAAAACTACGTTATGGATTTAGTGATAAAAATGCTGCAAAAGCAGCAGGAAAAGAGGGAACATGAGTTATAAAATTGTAGTGGATAGCTGTTGTGAGCTGCCAAAGGAGTATAGGAATGACCCCCGTTTTGAAGTGGTGCCTCTGGGGATTCAGGTAGGAGATTGGCATATACAGGATGACGAGTACTTTAATCAGCAGGAGTTTCTTAAAAAGGTAGAAGCCTGTGAGGAATGTCCCAAATCCTCATGCCCGTCACCTGAGGTTTATATGCAAAGCTATGAGACCCAGGCAGAGCGTGTCTATGTAGTTACTTTGTCGGCCAGCTTGAGCGGTAGTCATAACAGTGCCGTTTTGGGGAAGAATCTGTTTGAGGAGGCTCATCCGGGAAAGAAAATTCATATTGTGGATTCTCATTCTGCTTCCTGTGGGGAGACACAGCTTGCCTTGAAGGCAATGGAACTGGAGGAAAGCGGAAAATACAGTTTTGAAGAGATTATACAGAAGCTGGAGGAATTCAGAGATAAAATGGTTACCTTTTTTGTACTGGATAATCTGGATATTCTGCGTAAAAATGGAAGGCTGACAGGAGTAAAATCTCTGGTTGCCTCTACCTTAAACATCAAGCCCATTATGCAGGGAGATAAGGGAGTGATTACCCAGGCGGGGCAGGCAGTAGGAATCAAAAAGGCATTAACCAAAATGACGGATTTAGTGGTAGAAAAAATGGAAAAAACTGAGGAACGGATTCTGATGATTACCCATTGTAATAATTTGAAACGGGCAGAGCTGGTGCGGGATTTAATTTTGAAAAAAGCCAGCTTTAAGGGCGTGAATATTATGGATACCGCAGGAATCAGCAGCCTCTATGCTGCCGATGGAGGGGTAATCGTAACGGTTTAGAATTATGGGACAGTATTAAAGGCAGTTTTTTTATAAAAATCGAAATTGTATGGGAGACAGGTAAAGGAAAAAGAGAACCAAAAGCTGTAGAAGCAATAAAAGGGGCATACCAACAGTGAAGGAGCGATGCCTTGTTTTATGACGAAAAGTGTACATGCCAATGAGGGAGCCCAGGCTCCCTCCCATAAAGGCAATGGTAAATAAAGTTGATTCAGGTATACGAAAGGCTCCTTTGCGAGCCTTTCTTTTATCCAGAAACATGGCCGTAAACCCAACCAGATTAATCAGCATTAAATAACCCAGGAGAACAAAAATTACATTCATGAATACTCCTTTCCGGAGAAGATATCGGTTATTTGTCTGTCTGCCCTGCTTCCATCAGCTTCATGGCACGAACCTTGCTGGACAGACCAAAGAGGTTGATAAAGCCCTCTGCATCATGGTGATCATAGAGATCCCCGGTAGTGAAGGAGGCAATACTTTCATTATAGAGAGAATAGGGGGAAGTGGTTCCGGCCTTAATGATATTGCCCTTATAAAGCTTGAACTTTACTTCTCCGGTTACATATTGCTGTGTGGACCGGATGAATGCCACAACGGCTTCTCTCAATGGAGTAAACCATTTACCCTCATAAACAATCTGAGCCAGCTTATTGCCCATATCCATTTTAAGTGCATAGGTATCCCGATCCAGAATCAGCTCTTCCAGTTGTTGATGGGCTTCATAAAGTATGGTTCCGCCGGGAGTTTCATATACACCCC
>JBJELR010000084.1:0-3706 GCA_051879255.1 Lachnospiraceae bacterium
TGGAGCTGATTAAGAATGGCTGTGCAGCAGCCCTTATGGAAACCGGAGCAATCATGAAGACGGCCTTCTGTGGGCCTTGCTTTGGTGCAGGAGATACTCCCTCCAACAATGGCTTCAGTATTCGTCATAATACCAGAAACTTCCCCAATCGTGAAGGAAGTAAGCTGCAAAGCGGACAGATTTCTTCTGTAGCGCTGATGGATGCCCGCTCTATTGCAGCCACAGCGGCAAATAAGGGATTTTTAACGGCGGCAACCGATTTTGATGGAGATTTGGGTATTTACCAATATCATTTTGATGCCAATATTTATGCCAATCGTGTATTTGATTCCAAAGGGGTGGCAGATCCTGAGGTAGAAATCAAATTAGGGCCCAACATCAAGGACTGGCCTGAAATGGCAGCCTTGCCTGAAAATCTCCTGCTTCGTGTGGTTTCTGAAATCCATGATCCGGTAACCACTACGGATGAATTGATTCCCTCCGGAGAAACCTCATCCTACCGTTCCAACCCTCTGGGATTGGCAGAATTTGCTCTTTCCAGAAAAGATCCCCAATATGTGGGTCGGGCAAAAGATATTCAGGTGGCGCAGAAGGCGGTTATGGAAGGAAAATGCCCGCTGGAAGCAAAACCGGAATTAAAAGAGATCATGGCTGTGGTTCAGAGCAGGTTTCCTGAGGCAGGAGAGGGGAATATGGGCTTTGGCTCTACCATTTTTGCCCGAAAGCCGGGAGACGGTTCTGCCAGAGAGCAGGCAGCAAGCTGCCAGAAGGTATTAGGGGGCTGGGCAAATATTGCCAATGAGTATGCTACCAAGAGATATCGTTCCAACCTGATTAACTGGGGGATGCTTCCCTTTATGATTAAAGAGGGAGAACTGCCCTTTAAGAATCTGGACTACCTGTTTTTCCCGGGTATTCGTGAGGCTGTGGAGAATAAGGAGAGCACCATTAAGGCCTATGTGGTTAAGGATGGCAGTTTGACCGAATTCGAGCTGGCGTTAGGAGAACTGACCGATGAGGAAAGACAGATTATTCTGAAGGGCTGTTTGATTAATTATAACAGGGTTTAGTCGGATAAAGACAAACGGAGACAGGCAGGGTCGCATGACGTTGCCTGTTATTCATTGATAACGGAAGATAATGATTGACTAAGGAAAGTGAAAGACACATGAGAAAATTATTAAGTACACTAAGCGCTATTACTATGGTTATCCTAATGTTAGGAGCCTGTTCCACAAAGGAGACCCAACCTGAGGAAGCTATGGTACCGTCTGAGGGGAAAGAAACCGAAGCAACGATTTTGTCGAAGGAAGCAGATACCGCATCGACCCTGGAGGAGGATACCGGCTTGACTAAGGAACCGGAAGAAGGGGCCGCTGTGGTAACCCATATTCCTAAGGTGGAGGTATCCGGTTCCACATTTACCGGCAATGAACCACTGGAGATTATCGAGTTTTTCGTTCCGGATCCGGAGAACAAAGAGAATCTGTCTACGGAGAAGAAGAGCTTTGGCTTTGGTGCAGCGAAGGATGGAGCTCCCCATCAGATTACCATAGATAATCAGACCTATTTCGATAGTCTTCAGGTTGGTGCTCTGGCGTGGGATAATCGGACAGAGGGAAAAAAACTGTATCTGACCTTTGACTGTGGATATGAATATGAAAATCTGACCGTTGATATCTTGAATGTACTGAAGGAGAAGGAGGTAAAAGCAACCTTTTTCTGTACCCTGGATTATTTGCGGACCGCTCCCGAAATTGTGGCGCAGATGATTGATGAGGGGCATATTGTGGGCAATCATGCAAGCACCCATCCCGATTGCAGTGCCCTATCCAGAGAAGAACTTGCCTGGGAGATATTGGGTGTGGACAATTATCTTCGTGCAAATTTTGGCTATACAAGCCCGTATTTTAGGTTTCCATCAGGTGAATATTCTGAGAATGCCATGGATTTAGTTCATGATCTGGGCTTTAAAAATGTATTCTGGTCCCTTGCCTATGCAGATTGGGATCCGAAAAATCAGCCCGGGGTTAGCAAATCATTTCAGACCATTACCGAAAGACTGCATCCCGGAGCGGTAATTTTACTTCACTCCACGTCACCGGATAATGCGGTAATTATGGGGGACTTTATCGACTATGCCAGAAATCAGGGCTATGAATTTGTCAGTCTGGATGAATACCCCTGGGAGTAAGAAGGGGGACAAAATCCCCCAGCTTCTTTTGTAAATCTGATCGTTGATTAAATCGGCATACAGGGGAAGGATTAGCTTCATGGTTTCCCAGATGCTTTTCCATCCACACCATATTGTACCAGCGGCCAAATTTGTAACCGCATTGGTAAAATTCCCCTACTAAACGATAGCCAAGCCGTTGGTGAAAGTGAACGCTGTCCCAGGTCAGATACTCATCCTCAACGGTGGGATAGGCAATACAGGCATAGAGATTTAAAATATGCTGTTGTGCAAGAAGGTTTTCCAGGGCCTGGTATAACTCTTTGCCAAGCCCTGTTTTCTTTTGGTCCTGACGGATATAGATTGTGGTTTCCACAGCCCAGTCATAGGCAGGTCTGGATTTAAAAGGGCTGGCATAGGCATAGCCTACAAGCTGTCCATCCTGCTGAGCTACCAGGTAAGGAAATTTTTTCAGGGTCTGCTCGATTCTTTTCTCAAACTCATCCAAAGTAGGAGCCTCATATTCAAAGGTGATGGCTGTTTGCTCCACATAGGGAGTGTAAAGGGCAAGCAGCTCTTTAGCATCTTCTTTCACAGCAATTCGTATTTTTCTGTCCATTGTCGGTTCCTCTCTATCATCGATTTTTCGCATCGTCCACCTTAAGGTATTATTTTTATTGTAGCATGAAGAAAAGAATTTTGTAATGGTGAAGGTATGAAACGGCTGCAGAATTTTTATCCACTAAAGTTTCCTTTGACTCAGCCGATATAATAAATACATGAAAGCCCTTTGGCCAGGGTGCTTTTATGAATATAAGGCAGAACCATGGAAGGTGCCGGGAGAGTAAATGGATTTACTCGCTTGTGCCCCTTTTTTTATTTGTCGGATACAGGGAGGTTGAGTCAAATAAAGGATCACTGCCAAAGGAAGGAAACGAAGGATTGAAAATTGCTTCTTCTTTTATAGGAATGGAATCCGCCAGGACCTATCGGTCCAGTCAGACAAGGAAGTTATCCTATCAGGTGAGCATGGGAAGGGGAATGGCCAGTGCTGCCACAGAGGAAGAATTGGGAACAGAAGATAATTTGCAGAATACAAAAGGGGAGGGAGAAGAAAAGCTAAATGCCATTCAGGCAAAGCTGGCAGGAACAGGAAATACCTTTCGGCTGCGTCAGGTAAATTCCAGAGAAGATTACGGAGAGGCTTTAAAGGAGATAAGGCAGCAAACTATCGTTTATTTATGGAAGCTGCTCTTTGGGGAACGTGCAGGAAAGGATCTGGCAGAGAGATTAGGTCCCAACAATGGGCCAAGCAGCTCGGATTTGTCCATAAACAGGATAGAGGCCAGACCGATACAAACGCTTCAAATTACGGCCAAGGAGGAGATTTTCTATTCAGAAATGGAAAGCACCGGCTTTTCCACTGCCGGAACGGTTAAAACAGCGGATGGACGGGAGCTTTCTTTCCAGGTGGATGTAGGCATGAGCCGCAGCTTTTCTCAATACATCAGCCGGGAGAGCAAGATAACTGCC
>JBJELR010000085.1:0-3698 GCA_051879255.1 Lachnospiraceae bacterium
TGTGGTTTACAAGAGAAAAGGAAATACCTACGGTATTATGGAGCCTGAATTATAAGCCAGGGCAGGTGAACATAGGGGACAGGGGCTGTTGCCGGGCGGCAGCAGCCTTTTTTTGATAAGTTTTATCAACTTTCTTCCACGTTCCCATAGACGGAAATAAAAACATTGAAAAAAGCATACCACTATGATAGAATAATGTCACTGGGCATGACGGAAATAAGTACATAATAAACTAAATAGAGCCCTAAAAAGTGCGGATTTTCATCATCCGCGAGAAGGATAATTTCATTTACAGAAAGGAGTCATTAAAATGGCAAAAAAAGTAGTATTAGCAGGCGCTTGCCGTACGGCAATCGGTTCCATGGGGGGATCACTTTCCAACACACCCGCAGCAGAATTAGGTGCGGTTGTAATCAAAGAAGCATTAAACAGAGCTGGTGTTAAGCCTGAACAGGTTGATCAGGTATACATGGGCTGTGTTATTCAGGCAGGTCTGGGACAGAATGTTGCACGTCAGGCATCCATCAAGGCAGGTTTACCGATTGAAGTACCTGCAGTAACCATCAACGTAGTGTGCGGTTCCGGTCTTAACTGTGTAAACATGGCTGCACAGATGATTCAGGCAGGGGATGCTGACATCGTAGTTGCAGGTGGTATGGAGAATATGTCTATGGCGCCCTATGCAATGAAGCAGGCTCGTTTTGGTTATAGAATGAACAATGGTGTTCTGGTGGATACCATGGTAAATGACGCATTATGGGATGCCTTCAACAACTACCATATGATTCAGACTGCAGATAATATCGCTGAGCAGTGGGGACTGACCAGAGAGGAACTGGATGAGTTTGCAGCAAAGAGTCAGCAGAAGGCTGTAGCTGCTCAGGAAAGAGGAGATTTTGAAGCAGAAATCGTTCCGGTAATGGTTAAGAAGAAAAAAGAAATGGTTGAATTCAAAGTGGATGAAGGTCCTCGTCCCGGTACCACTGCAGAGAGCCTTTCCAAGCTGCGGGCAATCAATCCTAATGGTGTAGTTACTGCAGGTAACGCTTCCAGCATCAATGACGGTGCGGCTGCTATCGTAGTCATGAGTGAGGAGAAAGCAAAAGAATTAGGTGTTAAACCTATGGCTACCTTCGTAGCAGGTGCTTTAGGCGGTGTAGATCCTACCATCATGGGTATCGGACCGGTGGCTTCCACCAAGAAGGTTTTGGCAAAGACCGGATGGAAGATTGAAGACTTTGATATTATTGAAGCAAATGAAGCCTTTGCTGCACAGTCTGTAGCCGTTGGTAAGGACTTAGGCATTGATGTAGATAAACAGCTTAACCCTAATGGTGGTGCTATTGCAATCGGACATCCCGTAGGTGCTTCCGGATGCCGTATTCTGGTTACTCTGCTTCATGAAATGGAAAAGGCTGATGCAAAGAAGGGTCTTGCAACCTTATGTATCGGCGGTGGCATGGGCTGCTCTACTATCGTAGAAAGAGATTAATTCCCTTTCCGATTCATACGGTAAAGGAGAAATCATAAAGCGCAGTTAACATCCAAGAAAAGGAGAGATACATACATGGAATTCGTTTTATATGAGGTAAAAGGTGCTACGGGTATCATTACCATCAATCGTGAGAAGGCACTAAACGCATTGAACTCTGCTGTTTTAGAGGAATTGGATAAAACTTTGGATGCAGTTAATCTGGAGGAAATCAGATGCCTGATTCTTACCGGAGCAGGACAGAAATCCTTTGTAGCCGGTGCGGATATCGGTGAAATGAGCAGTTTAACCAAAGCAGAAGGTGAAGCCTTTGGAAAAAAAGGAAATGATGTATTCCGTAAATTGGAAACCTTCCCCATTCCGGTTATCGCAGCGATTAATGGCTTTGCTTTAGGCGGAGGCTGCGAAATTGCTATGAGCTGTGACATCAGAATCTGCTCTGATAATGCAGTATTCGGACAGCCTGAGGTGGGCCTGGGAATTACCCCCGGTTTTGGTGGAACACAAAGACTTGCCCGTCTGGTAAGTCCGGGCATGGCAAAGCAGTTGATTTATACGGCAAGAAACATTAAGGCGGATGAAGCTTTCAGAATCGGTTTGGTGAATGCTGTATATTCTCAGGAAGAACTGATGCCTGCAGCAGAGAAGATGGCAGCAGGTATTGCGAAGAATGCTCCTATTGCAGTTCGTAACTGTAAGAAAGCTATCAATGAAGGTCTGGATGTAGATATGGATCAGGCTATTGTGATTGAGGAGAAGCTGTTTGGCGACTGCTTTGAAACCGAAGATCAGAAATATGGAATGGCATTTTTCCTGGACAAAAACAAAGAAAAGGTAAAAGAACCCTTTAAAAACTGTTAAGGATACTCAATAAATAAAAAACAGGAGGACTAATCATGAAAGTAGGTATTATCGGAGCCGGAACCATGGGTGCCGGAATTGCACAGGCTTTTGCTGAAGCAGAAGGCTATGAGGTTTATCTTTGCGACATTAACAACGAATTTGCGGCAAATGGTAAAGCAAGAATTGAAAAAGGCTTAAGCAAGCTGGTTTCCAAGGGAAAGGTAACCCAGGAATACGCAGATGGTATTGTGAATAAGATTACAACCGGAACAAAGGATATCTGTAAGGATGCTGATCTGGTTATTGAGGCTGCATTAGAGGTAATGTCCGTTAAACAGCAGACCTTCAAGGAGTTACAGGATATCGTTCCTGCAACCTGTATTTTTGCAACCAACACATCTTCCCTTTCCATCACCGAAATCGGTGCAGGACTGGACAGACCTGTAATTGGTATGCACTTCTTCAATCCTGCAAACAGAATGAAGCTGGTTGAGGTGATTGCAGGATTAAATACACCTGCTGAGATTGTTGATAAAATCAAAGCTATCTCCGTAGAAATTGGCAAAGAGCCTGTACAGGTTGAAGAAGCTCCCGGCTTCGTAGTAAACAGAATTCTGATTCCTATGGTTAATGAGGCTGTAGGCATCTACGCAGAGGGAGTTGCTTCTGTAGAGGGTATCGATACAGCAATGAAATTAGGTGCTAACCATCCAATGGGACCTTTGGCATTGGGCGACCTGATTGGTTTGGATATTGTTCTTGCAATCATGAACGTACTTTATGATGAAACAGGAGATCCTAAGTATCGTCCTCATCCCCTGTTAAAGAAGATGGTTCGTGGAAAACAGTTAGGTATCAAGACCGGAAAAGGTTTCTATGACTATTCCAAATAAGACGATCGGAATTAAATAACGATAAAAGAAGCGGCACATGGATTAGTAATGTGCCGCTTCTTTTATCTTGAAAGAATAAAATACGAAGTCTGTAAAGCCCGAATAAATAAGAATGGTATGGGTTACAATCAAATCCGATAATCCACACGTTGAATCGGTTGAGGATTAGGGTTGGATTGCAGGGGGTTATTTACCGCCTGCTTATATTGAAGCAAATCCAGATAGAACAGTGTATAGGTCATATTCTGATAAGGAATAACAAAAAGCAGACCAATACCAAAACTTACTATCCCTGCGAGAAGCAAAGGAATAAAGCTGAGATACAAGTACAAAAGGCGTAGACGGTGCCCTTTCATCATCCGCCGACTCAGTCCCAATATCTGCCTTATCCTGCATTCAGGAAAGTCCAAAAGCAGATAAAAGCATTGAGAATAAGTACAGGATACCCAGATGGAAGCTGCCATTCCTAT
>JBJELR010000086.1:0-3694 GCA_051879255.1 Lachnospiraceae bacterium
CATGAAAACCATAATCATTTAGCCGCCACAGCCACAGCCTGCTATATTTCCGTACGCATCCATGCGGTTGCGGGCAGAATTCTTCATGCAAAGATGCACCTCCTCCTTCTTAAAGGTCATGGACAGGGCCGGAATGTTGGGATTTTCTCCCACGAATTTCTTTTTGGCCCAATGGACATAGGTACGTCTGTCTGCCACCTTCCAGCTTATGGGCAGCATTTCCTTTGCATAACCAAAAAAATGACAATCTGCCTGGAACTGGTATCTAAAACCGCATCATAACAAAAGAATGGTAATTCCCGTTGCACTATGTTTATAACCACCGGAATAGCCCCATACTCAATCTCCTCCGGCTTTTTTCTATTCTACCACAGTTTTCCTATCTTAGGATGATATTTCCTTCGACAAATACCTCCACAATTTGATTATCCCCATCTAAAACAGGTTCAATATATCCTATATTAATACTCCTCTTTTGATCATGGTTCCCAGAGATTGAAACGTAACAGTTACGTTAGGAAAGCTTCTTGCTGTCTTTTCCTTCATGGACAGTAAAGTCCATAGCATCAGCCGTAAGAAATGACAATAGCAGCCATACTGATCTGGGAATTTTGCCGGTATTTTTTTCACCCTTTTTCTTGCTATTTACCTATAGAAAAAAATTTTTCTTTATTTTATACTAGGCAGTAAGAATATCACCTTTAATTTGAGGAGGAGCACCATGCGTATTACCATCACTGACCAAGGTTTTGAAGCAACCATCGATTCTCTCGGGGCAGAATTAAAATCTTTTAAAGATCCCCAGGGCAAAGAATATATCTGGGGTGGAAATCCCGAACACTGGATGCGTTCTTCTCCCCTGCTCTTTCCTACTATTGGAAATGTAAGGAACAATAAGACAATGATTAACGGAACGGAATACCCCATGCCAAAGCATGGATTTGCCAAGGAATCCCAGTTTACCGTTTTAGAGAAAAGTAATCACAGAGTTACTTTTTCCCTGAAGGATAATTCCTCTACCCGGGAAAACTATCCCTTTGCCTTTGAACTTCGTCTTTCTTATGAATTGAAGGCTCAAAGCCTGTGTATGACCTATCAGGTGTTCAACCGGGATAATCAGCCTATGCCTTACCATATCGGTGCCCACCCCGGCTTTAATTGTCCTCTGGAGGAAAATGAGGCCTTTGAAGATTATCAGCTTGAGTTTGAAAAGGATGAGTTATTGGAATCCTTTGTATACGATTTAGAGCATATGTGCTTTTTTGCTAAAAAGAGAATGGTTCATGGTAATACCGGTAAAATTTTAAAGCTGTCAAAAAAGCTTTTTGACAACGATGCCCTGTACTTTTACCATACGAATTCTCATAGCGTCATGCTGAAAAATCCGACTACCGGAAAGGGTATCCGTATGGATTATCCTGATTTTGTTTCCATCGCCTTCTGGACTCCCCTAGGGGGAAAGGCTCCCTTCCTCTGTCTTGAACCATGGAACGGCTCCGGCATCTTTGAAGATGAAGATGACCGGTTTTCTCACAAGAGAGATATTCAAATCCTTAAGGCAGGCACAGACAGATGCTATCGATTGAATATTTCCATTTTATGAACCCATATACATCCAAAGAAGCCGATGCCGGCTTAGTAAGAAGCATTGCTGGTTTTCGTTCAGCATAACACATTAGAAGGAGAAACTCATGAAAACCATGCCAAAGGCCGGAGCCGACTATGGTGCTACCGGAGAAAATCCCTGCATAGTTAATGCCAAAGATGCGGATGTTATTCTTGGTCCTGTAGGCATTGTGTTTGCCAACTCTCTGTTGGGAGAAATCACCCCCGCCATAGCCGCTGCAGTGGGGGCCAGCAAAGCTTACAAAATATTAATTCCTACCAATCGCTGTAACCACCATATTGTAGGCTGCAGCGAGGGAAACCTTTCCCAATACCTTCTTCTGGCCGTTGAGAAGCCGGGCGAGTTATTAGGGTAAAAAATAGATTTTTTCACTTATTTATTTAAGCAATAGAATAGTCAAGACCTGTTCTGTGCATGGGGATTTGAGTGAATATTTACTAACCTCTCCCATTTCTATACTCTACAGGGCAAAAAAATAAAAGCTAAAGTTAACTTCAGCTTTTATCCATAGAAAGTATTTTCCTTTATTTACTTAATCAGAAAAACTACCTATATCTTCTTATTTCTAAGTATTCAAATGCAGGAAAAGGGACTTGAACCCTCATGATATTGCTATCACACGGACCTGAACCGTGCGCGTCTGCCATTCCGCCATTCCTGCGAACAGACTTATTCTATCCTCTTTTTCTGCAAATGTCAATACCTTTTTTATTTATTCTAAAAAATATTGGGCTATACCATCCCACTGTATAAATCTCCCGTAGAAAGACCGCTGTATGT
Organism: Lachnospiraceae bacterium; assembly: GCA_051879255.1. Classification (GTDB taxonomy): domain Bacteria; phylum Bacillota; class Clostridia; order Lachnospirales; family Lachnospiraceae; genus SFDP01. The sequence goes on from JBJELR010000086.1 coordinate 2,408, forward strand.
ACCATTGCCCGTATACAGGTTAGATTTATTGCTCTCACTATAAGCCTTATTTCCAATCTCTGATGCTTTGGAGAATACCTGTTCAGACAAGGAACCGCTTCCATTAAACAAAGACTTAACCTTGTTCATATCCGCATTCATAAAAGTGTCCTTATTTACACTAAGCTTCTTATCCTGGCCAATGGTAATTCCCACTTCCTTCAGTAAATCTGCAGACCCTTTTACCCTATTGGCCATACTGTTAGCAGAACGAGCAACAGAACTGGAACTGGAATTCTGGCTCTTTTCCATTAGGGTATTATAATTGGAAGCAAAGTCAGCTACATCTTGATATATTTTCTCCTTATTTCCATCCTTAAAAACAGATTTTCCACCCTTCTCCATTAAAGTTTCTGCCGAATTCTGTACTTCATTGGCATAAAACTGAATATCGGTCAATTCCTTCTTGACTGTGGCATCAACCTTAGTCTTATTTACCGAAGAAATGCTGTCAGTACCGGTACTGCCATCTGTATTATCCTTCTTATAATATGCCTTCAGGAGCTTCCCGTAGCTGCCACTTTTGATGGAGGCATAATCTGCAAGATTGATTTCATTGAAAGAATTTGAGCCCTTTGAATTGGCTGAATTTGAATTATTCAAACTGGAAAACAACAAGCTATAATCCTGTCTGGTATTCATTCGAATATTCATAAAATCCCTTCCTTTCTCCTATATTCTGTATATCGGTTATTCCCACCTTTTCTTAAGATATCCTGATTAAAAAGTAGATACTTCCTCATGTTCAGGACGTCACCCAAGTCAGTATTCTTCCTGCTTTTGCTTCTTTAATTCTTCTACTTCCTTCTGTAATGCTGCAAGCTGCGCCGATGCTTCTTCTAATCTGGTATCGATTAATTGAATATTGATCGGATGCTTCTCATTATTCTTGTCTAATCCCGAGGCTTCTTCTCCGGAAGCTGTCCCTACCATTTCTTCAGCAATCGACTCCGGCTGCGGCACAAGAGTTGTTGTTTCAAAAAAACTGGGGTCTATATCGAGACGATAGGTATCGTAAGTCACTTCCCCCAGATGCATATTGGTATCATCATGGGCAGTTATGGGAATCCCATCTTCGTCCTCCTCCTCATCATCTTCTCTATCCCTTCGTAAAGATAAAAAGGTATAGATGAGCAGCCCTACTACCAGAAGGATAACTACACTTAGTCCCAAAACCAGATAGGTTCTTACGGGAAATGTGGAAGTTACTTCTTCCACATCTCTTGTCGGAGTAAAAATCAGGTAATC
>JBJELR010000087.1:0-3688 GCA_051879255.1 Lachnospiraceae bacterium
ACTAAACTACCTCCGTTCCTCTTCCAACATCTTTTTCAGGGATTTAGCAAATCCCTCATCCGTTATCGCCAAAGATGCCCGCAGTTCCTTCCCCATAGCATGCCCCAGTTCTTCTCTGGTGCCGTAAAAAAACAGGGGAACACGATAAAAATTACATGTGTTATAAAACTTTTTTTTCGTATTTTCCGAAGCATCTTCACTTACCACTACCAGCTTGGCATCCCCTTGCTTTATCTTAGTTTCCGTCATAAATTCTCCACTCACCAGGCTTCTGGATCTGGTGGCTAATCCCAGGAGGGAATAGATTTTATTCTGCTTCAATTTGGGCAAACTCCTCTGTCAGATAATCATAAACTTCTGTTGGAATACTCATTTTGAAAGACCGTTCCAATCCCTTGCTCTTAATGGCTTTTTTCAAACAGCTCTGCTGTGGGCAAAGGTAGGCTCCTCTTCCATTCTTTTTACCGGTTACATCGAGAACAATGGGGCCTTGTGCAGTTTTCAGAACTCGCAGCATTTCTTTTTTGCTTTTCATCTCACCGCATCCTACGCATTGTCTCATAGGAATTTTCTTATTCATACCACATCTTCTCCTTATATTCTTCAGGAAGAAACTTTATTCCTGCCAAAATAATTTTATCTGCTTTTTCCTCTCATTCTCCAACGTCTTCCTGATTATTCACTTCATAACCTTCCTGCTCACCTTCACCGTCTTCTACATACTCATTTTCATACTGCCCATCGTATTCTTCATCCTCATATTCATCGATATAGTCCTCATAACGGAAGCCCGGTGTATCCTTTGCCTGAGTTTCGCTTTTAATATCAATTTTATAGCCGGTCAGCCTGGCTGCCAATCTGGCATTCTGTCCGGATTTACCAATGGCCAGAGATAATTGATAATCCGGAACCACTACCTTGGCTGTTTTTTCATCCGGATCTGCAAATACAGCAACAATTTTAGCCGGTGAAAGAGCATTTTGAATTAAATTACCAGGATTTTCATCCCAATTTACAATGTCTATTTTCTCACCTCTAAGTTCTTCCACAATGGAATTTACCCTTGCACCGCTTTGTCCCACACAAGCACCAACGGCATCCACATCCGGATTATTGCTCCATACTGCAATTTTGCTTCTGCTTCCGGCTTCTCTGGCAATGCTCTTAATTTCTACGATACCATCCTTAATCTCCGTTACCTCCGATTCAAACAATCGCTTTACCAGCTCCGGATGGGTACGGCTGACCAGAATTCTGGGACCCTTAGTGGTATTTTTTACCTCTAAAATATAGACCTTGATTCTTTCTGTAGGACGGAATACCTCTCCTTCCACCTGCTCGCTTTCAGTAAGAATGCCGTCTGCCTTTCCCAGATTTACGCTGATGTTTTTCCCTACATAGCGCTGGACGATTCCCGTCACCACATCCTTTTCCTTCTCAAAATACTGATTGTAGATAACGCTTCTTTCTTCCTCTCGTATTTTTTGCAGAATAACATTCTTTGCATTCTGCGTGGCGATTCGCCCAAACTCTTTGGATTTGATTTCTACATTCAGGATTTCTCCCACCTTGGCTTTCTTGGAATGCTTCAGTGCTTCTTCCAGGCTAATCTGCAGCAGTTCATCCTCCACTTCCTGTGAGGTAGCCACAACCTCCTTTTGAGCATAGCAGAGAAAATCACAGGTTTCCCGGTTGATTTCCACCTTAATGTTATCTGCCTTTCCGAAATGATTCTTGCAGGCTGTCAACAGAGAGTTCTCAATAGCTTCAAACAATGTTTCCTTGCTGATTTCCTTCTCTTTTTCCAACACATCCAACGCTTCTAATAATTCTTTGTTCATTTTGTCCTCTCATTCCGCCTTACGGCATTCTTTTCTATCTAAAAATCAAAGGTCAGTCTTACCAAAGCTACATCCGCCTTTGCGAAAGTTCTTTCTTCATCCCCCATCAGAATCGTGATGTCTCCATTCTGATAGGCCTGCAAAATTCCTACAAATTCTTTGCATTTGTCGATGGGTTTATAGGTGCGTACCTCTACCTCCTGACCCATGGCCTTTTCAAAATGCTTTTCCTTTTTTAATGTACGCCCAAGCCCCGGGCTACTCACTTCCAGGATATAGGCATCTTCAATAAAGTCTGCTTCGTCCAACTTCTGGGATAAAGCCCTGCTTACGTTTTCGCAGTCCACAATGTTTACCCCTGCTTCTTTGTCAATATAAGCCCGCAAATACCAGTCACTGCCTTCCTTTACGTATTCCACATCATAGATTTCAACACCGAAGTTTTCCACGATGGGCAACAGCAATTCTTCTGTTCTGCTTTCATATGTCTCTCTTCTGGACATTCCGTTACCTGTTCCTTTCCTGATTCAGTTCTGCTTTCCACTTCTACCTGTATTCTGCCTGTTCCTCTTGTCGGTAGCGTCAGCTTGGCAAAAAGGTATACCAACGGTTCAAGCAGGATAATACACGTAAAAAGAGTGGACCAACCAGTCCACTCTAATGATAAGCATTATTAGATTAAAGTAAGTATAGCACCGAACTTCTTCAAAAGCAAGAACTTTTTAATCTTCCTCCATTTCTTTGGAATATATCCGATAAGTATCTCGTCCTGCCTTCTTTGCCTCATAGAGAGCCAGGTCTGCTCTGCTGTACAGTTCTTCGTAGCTGCCAATTTTCTCCCCTTCTCCACAAATAGCAATGCCAATGCTAAAGGACGTATCCACTGCCTTACTGCGATCCTCAGAGAATTGTGTTATTCTGCCTCTCCTGTTCAGTTCTTCTGCCCGCTTACAAAGCAATCCCATATCCGTAAAATTATTGGCAAAAACGCAGAATTCGTCCCCACCCAGTCTGCAGATCATATCCCTGCCTCTGAAAATTCGCCTTAGGATTTCTGCTGCTTCCTGTAATGCCTTATCTCCCTTAGGATGGCCTAAAGTATCATTTACGCTCTTGAAATGATCCATATCAATCATAAAGAGAGCTCCTGAAACCTTCTCTGTGGCAAACATCTCTTTCATCATTTTTTCCATACTTGCCCGATTATGAACACCTGTCAGTGCATCTGTAGTGGCTTTCAGCAGCAGGTTCTCTGAATAGGTCATTTCTTCATCAATATCGATAAACAGAACGTGACAGAGAGTATCTCCGCTTCCCTCGTCCTCGACAATGGTCACCTGGACATTAATCCAAATCCATTCTTTATTTATCCCCCGCAGCATCTCCTGAACACTTTCCGAAAGGTTCATCCGGTTCAGAAGATAGTCCACAGACATTCTTGCCTTGAAGCTATAAAAAGGGATTTTTAATTTATCTCTGTTTTCCTCCAAATCCTTCAATGGAATAAAGTACTTTCTTTCTGTCTCATATACGCAAAATGTGCGAAACTCATCTAATATAGAGGCTGAGTCCTGTTCCGCACCACTGTTCGGGGATTGAAAGAACCACAATCCCTCAGTGATTTCTCCCAGGGAAACATCGAAACAGAATCGTAAAATAGCGTCTTCCTGGCTGTTTTCCCGAAACTGTCGTTCCATCTTCAACTCAGAATCTATGGCTTCCAATTGTCGCTCCTTCTTCTCCTGCCATACATGGAATATCACAATAACGAAGCTGCCGAGCAAAATCAGGGTATTCTTTAGCAGTAAATCTGCATTAATCATCAGGTGTACCTGACGAGAAAGGCT
>JBJELR010000088.1:0-3684 GCA_051879255.1 Lachnospiraceae bacterium
TGCAGGCTTTTCTGGAGAAGGCTTTTGAAGAAATCTGTCTGGAAGCACTGGAGGAATGTGAGGAACAAAAGCAGGCCTATCAGACCCGGATGGAGCGGTATTATAATCAGGCAAAGGAGGCTTCCTTAAAAGAGGGAGTTTCCTTAAGTCGCGTAAAAAATATGTTTAAGTATATCAAAAAAGGAATTCTAATGGAGAATCTGGCCATGGATACCATGCAGCCGGAGATGATGCATGTACAGATTTGCACCTATTTGAATATGCTGGAGGGGCTATGTCAATAGCCAACGTACAGAAAGAAAAGGGGTCAAAAAGGAGGAAATAGGATGAATAAGGAAAAGTCAGGTGTGGGCCATGAGGCCATTTTTGATGCCAAAAAGCTGGGGGTATCCAAAACACTTTTGTTGGGCGTACAGCATATGTTTGCCATGTTTGGTGCTACGGTTCTGGTTCCGGTATTAACCGGTTTAAGTGTTTCCACTACACTTTTATTTGCAGGTGTGGGAACCCTACTGTTTCATTTGTTGGCTAAAGGCAGGGTGCCTGCATTTTTAGGTTCTTCTTTTGCTTTTCTTGCCGGATATTGGGCCATAGCGCCGGGAAAGGAGCCTGAGCTTTTACCCTATGCCTGTTTTGGTGTTGCCTGTTCCGGTATTCTCTATTTTATTCTTTCAGCTTTAATCAAAATCTTTGGTTCTAATAAAGTAATGAAGTTTTTTCCCCCTATTGTGACCGGTCCCATTATTATCGCTATTGGTCTGAATCTTTCTCAGTCTGCCATTGATAACTGTTCATCCGACTGGCTGATTGCCCTGGTTGCCATTGCGGTTATCGTAATCTGTAATATATGGGGAAAAGGCATGGTGAAAATTATTCCTATTCTTCTTGGAGTAATCGTTTCCTATGCAGCAGCGGCAATTCTGGGGAATGTGGATTTTACGGCAGTAAAAGAAGCAGCATGGCTGGGTTCCCCCATTCAGTGGAACAGAACCGTATTTGCTCTTTTCCCGGGAGCAGACACCTCTCTTTTGATTACCGCTGTCATTACCATTGTGCCCATTGCACTGGCAACGATGGTGGAGCATATTGGAGATGTTTCTGCGATTTCCTCCACAGTAGGAGTGAACTATATGAAGGATCCGGGACTGCACAGGACTTTATTTGGTGATGGCGCGGCAACCATGCTGGCTTCTCTTTTTGGAGGACCGGCAAATACTACCTACGGAGAAAATACCGGGGTATTAACCTTGACTAAGGTATACGATCCACTGGTAATCCGTCTGGCAGCTCTATTTGCCATTCTTTTTTCCTTCTGTCCTAAGGTGGCTGCGTTAATCAGCTGTATGCCGGCAGCAACGATGGGAGGAGTTTCTCTGGTGCTTTATGGAATGATTTCTGCAGTAGGTGTTCGAAATATTGTGGAAACCCATGTGGATTTTACCAAAAATCGAAATGTGATTATTGCGGCTCTGATTCTGGTGCTGTCCATTGGCATTAACTATTCTTCCCTGGGTGCAATCACCTTTGCAGTGGGAGCCACCACCATCAGCCTTTCCGGCCTGGCTACAGGCTCTCTGGTAGGTATTGTATTAAATGCCATTTTGCCGGGAAAGGACTATAACTACAATGAAGATACACCGGATGATACAGGAGTAAATTTTGAGGTATAGGCAGATACAGTAAAGCAATCAATTAAAAGGGAAAAAGAGCCTTGGGCCATATTTTCATGGTCGTAAGGCTCTTTTTTTGGTATGATAGAGGCAGAACATTTACAGGAGGAAGGTATGGCACTTCAATTCGTTTTTGGTGGTTCGGGAAGTGGAAAAAGCACCTACGTTTATGAGCAGATTATCCGTCAGTCCATGCAGGAGGAGGGACAGAATTTTTTCATTTTGGTTCCGGATCAGTTTACTATGCAGACCCAGATGGATCTGGTGACCAGGCATCCCAGAGGAGGGATTATGAATATTGATGTCCTCTCCTTTGGCCGTCTGGCCCATCGGATTATGGAAGAAGCAGGGGGAAGCCTGGTTCCGGTATTGGATGATACCGGTAAAAGCCTGGTATTAAGAAAGGTAGCAGGCAAGGTACAGGATCAGGTTCCGGTACTGGGGAGCCATTTAAAAAAGCCGGGTTATATTCATGAGATTAAGTCGGCTATTTCTGAATTTATGCAATATGGTATTGGGGAGAAGGAGATAGAGGAAATGCTTAACTTTTCCCAAAAAAGGGGGAGCCTTCATGGAAAGCTTAAGGATTTACGAGTACTGTATAAGGCCTTTTTAGCCTATCTTGAGGATCGCTTTATTACCACAGAGGAGACTATGGACCGTCTGGCTGCCCAGCTTACAGATTCCCGCTTGATTGCAGACAGCGTGGTGGTACTGGATGGCTTTACCGGCTTTACCCCTATACAGAATCGGGTAATCAGGCAGCTTCTTCGGCGAGCCGGAGAAGTGATTGTGACCCTTACCCTGGAACCGGATGCAAAGGAGGGAGGAGAGGAAAAGACAGGAAGGGGGCAGCTTTTTTCCTTAAGTCTGAAAACCAAAAGAGTCTTGGAGGGACTGGCCGGGGAAGCCGGTCAGGAGATTGCCCCGCCGGTGTGGATTGATTCTTCAAGAGGAAGGTTTGAAAAGGGGAGTGCACTGGCTCATTTAGAGAAACAGCTTTTTCGTGTACCGGTACAGACCTTTGAAAAAGAGGTGGACAGCATCAGACTGTATGAGGCTGAAAATCCCCAGGAGGAGGTCAAGCAGGTCTGCCGCCGGATCAGAGAGCTGCTAAGAGCAGGCTATTGTTATCGGGATATTGCCCTGATCAGCGGAGATCTGGAAGTCTATGCCAGCTTCATTGAGGAGGTCTTTGAGCAGTACTCCCTGCCCTATTTTTTGGATAAAAGCCGTCGGATTACGCTGAATCCCTTCATTGAATACATCCGCTCCGCTTTGCAGGTGATTACCTCAGGCTATTCCTATGAGGCCATGTTTCATTACCTGAGAAGCGGCATGGTAGAAATTAAAAAAGAAGAAGTGGATAAGCTGGAAAACTATGTGCTTGCCTTTGGCATTAAGGGAAAAAAGAGCTGGAATACGCTTTTTGTCCGTCCCCCATCACCGGATGCCCCACCCCGGGAGCTGGAGGAATTGAATGCCTTAAGGCAGCGTATTGTAGAAGAACTGGCTATACTTACACCGGGAAAGCAGAAGGTAAGGCGACTGGTAGAAGAGCTTTATCTTTTTCTTGCCGCAAATCGCTGTCAGGAAAAACTAAAGACCTATGAGGTTTGGTTTGGGAACCGGGGGGAAAAAAGCCGGGAGAAGGAGTATGCGCAGATTTATCGTCTGGTTATGGATCTTTTGGATCAATTGGTAAGCCTTTTGGGGGAAGAAGAAATGGACTGGGAGGAATTTGCCCGGATTCTGGATGCAGGCTTTGGAGAAATTCAGGTGGGTATTATTCCTCAGGCTGTAGATCGGATTTTAGTGGGGGATATGGAGCGTACCCGCTTAAGTCCGGTAAAGGCTCTTTTCTTCTTAGGGGTTAATGAAGGAAAAATCCCAAGAGCAACAGGAAAAGGGGGAATTCTTTCGGATTTGGACAGAGAGTTTCTGGCTGCCTCCGGTCAGGAGCTGGCCCCCACCCCAAGAAGCCAGCTTTTTATTCAGCGCTTCTACCTGTATC
>JBJELR010000089.1:0-3681 GCA_051879255.1 Lachnospiraceae bacterium
ATTTTTGGAATCCTGTCCCACACCTTTTGCCTTTGTCATAAAAAAGGAGGCCAGTAATGTTATTTTACTTAAGCAGGTCATGAATGCTCTGGGCAGTCTTTCCATAGACAGACAGGATATTCGTCAGTCCATGGAAGTAATCAATACTATGGCAGAGGAAGTGAAAAAAGGGAGAAATTTTCTTATTTTTCCTGAAGGAACACGCAGTAAAATGGGTAATACGCTTTTGGAGTTTAAGGGAGGAAGTTTTAAGAGTGCTCAAAAAGCAAAATGTCCCATTGTTCCCTGTGCCATTATTGATTCCTTTGTCCCATTTGATGAAAAGCATACCCGTCCGGTCACTGTAAAGCTCTTTTATCTGGATCCTATTTATTATGATGAGTATAAGGGGATGAAAACGGTAGAAATCGCTTCAGAGGTAAAACGAAGGATTGAGGAAATAATAAAAAAAAATATATAAAAAATATGGTTGACAAATAAACTATCTTTCTGTATAATAAATTTTGCGTTACCAAGGTACGCATAAATTAATATTGGTAGAGGTTATTTTAGGCATGGAGAAATACTCAAGTGGCTGAAGAGGCGCCCCTGCTAAGGGTGTAGGTCGTTCACGCGGCGCGAGGGTTCAAATCCCTCTTTCTCCGTTTCCTACCAATTTAATTTAATTTAATATGATATTTATAGTGTGTTACTTAACTGAAATCAAGGCATTAACTATACATAGATATTTTGAATGTTTATGTGTGTTGATGCTTTTTTTGTTATATTTTAACACAGTGGCAGCATTTTTCCCGGGAAATTGCCATAGGTGGTGAATGAAGAAGAAAGAAACTGCACAAAGTATAAACATTCCATTAAAATGCTGCTAAAGCAGCAGGAAAAGAGGGGTCAAGGAAAGAATAAACTCTTTCCTTGTGGAATTTGTAAAAAATACAAATTCCTGTGATTAAAATGCTGCTAAGGCAGCAGGAAAAGAGGTAGACATGAAAGACAAAATTTTTGGTGTACTGCAGCGTGTGGGAAGATCCTTTATGCTTCCTATTGCTATTTTGCCGGTTGCCGGACTGTTACTGGGAGTAGGAGGCTCTTTTACGAATGAAACTATGCTAAGAACCTACGGATTATGGGATTTAATGGGTCCTGGTACGGTGTTCTTTGCTATTTTTGAGGTAATGAAGGAAGCAGGAGATATTGTATTTGCCAATCTTCCTATTCTATTTGCTATGGGCGTATCCATTGGTATGGCAAAAAAAGAAAAAGAAGTTGCAGCCCTGGCAGCAGCTATCGCATTTTTTATCATGCATGCATCTATTTCTGCCATGATTACCATTAATGGCGGAACAGAAAATTTACTTAGCGGAGCTACCACATCCGTAGTGGGGATTACCTCCCTGCAAATGGGTGTATTTGGTGGTATCCTGGTGGGACTGGGTGTTGCTGTGCTACACAATCGTTTTTATAAAATTCAGCTTCCCCAGGTGCTTTCCTTCTTTGGAGGAACCAGATTTGTACCTATTATCAGTGCATTAGTGTATACTGCAGTAGGTATTTTAATGTATTATCTCTGGCCCCCTGTACAGAGTGGAATCTATGCAGTAGGTGAGGTGGTTTTAAATTCCGGTTATGCCGGAACCTGGGTATACGGGCTTATGGAAAGACTCCTTATTCCGTTTGGCTTGCATCACGTATTTTATCTTCCCTTCTGGCAGACTGCAGTGGGTGGAACAATGGAGGTTGGAGGAGTTTTGGTTGAAGGAGCACAGAATATTTTCTTTGCTCAGCTTGCCGATCCTACGGTAGAAAAATTCGCTGTATCTGCAACACGTTTTATGTCCGGAAAATTCCCGTTGATGATTTTTGGTCTTCCGGGAGCAGCATTGGCTATGTATAAAACTGCAAAAGAAGATAAGAAAAAAGCAGTTGGAGGACTTCTTTTGTCCGCAGCCCTGACTTCCATGTTAACGGGAATCACAGAGCCTATTGAATTTACCTTCCTATTTGTAGCCCCTGTGCTTTATGGAATTCATTGTGTATTTGCCGGTCTTGCCTATATGCTGATGCATATTTTTGAGGTAGGTGTGGGAATGACCTTCTCCGGCGGACTTATTGATATGTTTCTTTTCGGTATTCTGCAAGGAAATGAAAAAACAAACTGGATATGGATTGTTATTGTAGGTATAGGATATTTTGTGGTGTATTACTTCCTGTTTAGCTTTTTGATTAAAAAAATGGATTTAAAAACACCTGGTCGTGATGATAGCGAAGAAGTAAAATTATATACAAGAAGTGATGTGGAGGCTAAAGAAAAAGCTGTCTTGGGAGAGGATGAAGTATCCCGGTCTATCTGTGAAGGGTTAGGCGGAAAGAAGAATATTTCGGATGTGGATTGCTGTGCAACCAGATTGAGATGTACCGTTTTAGATTCATCATTAGTGGATGATCAGAAGCTGAAGACTACCGGAGCATCGGGAGTTGTTCATAAAGGAAATGGTGTACAGATTATTTACGGACCAAGAGTTACTGTGATTAAATCAAACCTAGAAGATTATTTGGAAACTGCACCTAATGAATTGTATAATAAGGAAGAAAATGGCAATTCAGAAAAGAAAGAAGCAGGGGTGAAGGCTGAAAAAGCAGAAGATAAAGCTGGAAAAATAACGAAGACGGTTATTCTTTCCAGTCCCATTACAGGTCAGGCCGGAAGCATTGAAACTGCACCGGATGATGCCTTTGCAGGAAAGCTTTTGGGGGATGGAGCAGCAGTAGAGCCTACAGAGGCAGAGGTAGTTGCTCCTGAGGATGGAGAAATTGTATTTATTTTTGATACAAAGCATGCCATTGGATTTTTAACTGAATCCGGTATAAGCCTTTTAATCCATGTGGGAATTGATACGGTAAAATTAAATGGGGAAGGTTTTGAAGTTCTGGTAGAGAATGGACAAAAAGTAAAAAAAGGAACTCCTTTATTGCGGTTAAATTTGGAATATTTGAAACAGAATGCTCCATCCCTGGTTTCTCCTGTTATTTGTACTGAGCTTTTGGAAAATCAAAAGGTTCGTTTATTACAGACAGGAAAAATCCAAGCAGGAGAACCTCTTTTTGCAGTTGATTTTTATGAATAGGATTGGTAAAAAGATTTTAAACCTTCCATGTACAGGATTCCTATGATAAAATATGGTAAAAATGATTGGATTAGAGGAAAATGTACAGAATCAGTAAAGTGTTAAATCACAACACAGTGATAGCTATAGAGAGTGAAAAAAATAAAGAATTTTTAATTATGGGTAAAGGAATAGGCTTTGGGAAAAAGGTTGCAGAGCGATTTGAACTTCCATCGGATATCCAGATTTTTTCACTCCAGGAAACAAAAAAGGGACGAGACATAAGGGAGATGGCAAAAACCATCTCCCCTCTGTTCATGGAAATTGCAGCAATATTATTGAATGAGGCAGAAGAAGTTTTTGGAAAAGTAGACAGAGGGATACTTTTTCCTATGGCTGAACATATTGAGTTTGCAGTAAAAAGAATATCTGCAGGGGAGCAAATCAGTAACCCATTAACAGATGATATCAGAGTACTGTTTCACAGCGAATATAAGGTTGCGGAAAAAATTCGACCTATTATGGAGAAAGAGTATAAGATAAAAATAGATGATGACGAAATAGGGTATATTGCTTTACA
>JBJELR010000090.1:0-3681 GCA_051879255.1 Lachnospiraceae bacterium
CGAGGGTGTACCCTGATACAGTTCCATACCAAACCAGTTACCGCTTCCTATGGCAAATAGAGACTGTGACATCTGATATCCCTCATTATCGATAACCGTAAAGGGATCTAAAAATGCCTGAACACGAACCCGCACATGGCCAAACAGCCGGTAAGCCACCACAGAGGCTGCTCCACCGGCAATCAATCCTCCTCCAAAATAAAGATAATTTCCTGTAGAAATAAGCAGCACAAACAGATAGCCCACAAAGAATATCAGAGAGCTTCCCAAATCCTTGGAAGCCACCAGGATAAGTACATGAATACCGGCACAAATAGCAGACAAAGCAACCTGCCAAAAGGATTTGGCTTTATACAAAAGTGCAGCCACAAAAAAAGCATAGAGGATTTTCACAAATTCTGAAGGCTGAAGGGTAATTCCCAGAATGGTGTAGCTGATTTTGGAGCCCTGGGTCACCTGTCCCAGAATCAATACAACAGAGAGTGCAAAAACGCCCACAAAACCAAATATCCATTTTAAATACTTCAGGCCTCTGAGTTTTTCCACAACGTAGGGAATAATCAGTGCCAGAATCAACCCCACCACTACGATGAAAAACTGTTTAATTGCCTTCTGGTAGTCCAGTCTGGTCAGCATGATAAAGCCTATGCTTAACAGCATACACATATTGTTTATCAAAAGCCTGTTGGCCGAAGGATAAAGCATCTGGTACAGCACCAGCGTAGAGAACAGGGCTATCTGCAAAAAAGCGTAGAAAAACAGATATTCAATCTGACCGGTTTGCAGGCACATGCTCAAATAGGCCAGAAACTGAATCAGAAACATCTCCACTCCCTGACGTACAAAAACACCGGTTTTACGGCTTCCTTCTTTTCTTTTCAAGTCAAGAAAACCTTCCAGCGTGTAAATAACCATAAGAAATGCAATGGCATACTTGGAAAGCTCAACAAGATAATAATACATAGGATGTTTATAATGCTCCTTTTTTAAAATGTCCCGCAGTGTATTCTTTAAGGAAAGAGAAGTCATATGCCTTATGGCATAGATACTTTTCATATTCCCCAACAATTCTTTTCATTTCTCTGTCTGATTCCGTCGTAAAGTCCAATCGAAGGACTTTCCCCGAAAACTCCCTTATTTCCTCCAGAAATCCATGCAGGGATAAGGGAACGGAATTGTAGATAATATTGTAACAATAGCTGCAGTTAATCTCTACCGGAAAATGGACTCCATAGCGATCCTCCAGACCTTCTTCCAAAGATACTCCCTCTTTTCGGCATCCCAGCTTCGTCTTTCGTATGCAGTTAGCCGTCACCATCATGGGAATTCTTCCATAGCACAAATAAGTAAAATGAGGATGCCAAAGAGCCTTCCATTCTCGTCTGCTTAATTCTAAGGGGGCCGAAAAAAAGCTGCTTCGTTTACTCCAAAAATGAAGGCTCTCCTGATTCCAGATGTATAAATAGTGGTTTAGAGCCAGTTTTCCCGGATATCCCTTTTCCATCAAATAGCCATAGCTTTCCATATTGGAAATCAACATTCCCTCAATAAAATCTCCGGTTTGCTGCAGCAAACTATCCAGCAGAGGAAAATCCTTACTGCGAACCACCTCCGGCAGCTTAAGCCACACCCTGCCTCCCTTTGTAGAACGTTCACGTAAAAGAGAAAAAAGCTGCTTATCTTTCTCCAACAGTAAACTTGAAGCAACAAAAAGAAGATGTTCAGTAGAAAAGGTACAGGCAGCAATGCACTGCTCCTTTGTAGAAACCACCAGCATAAGCTGCTGCATCTTCCCCTCCTGTGTTCTATCCACTGGGGAAGGGGGAAGTTCAGGCTTCAGGCTTTCCTCCCTTAATTTTCTGGTCTTAACAGACAATTCTCTTTCCAGTGCGGCAAAGGCCTCCCGTCTGTTCTCATTCAATGCCTTAAGGGGAAGAAAGGTATCCTCCTCCATGTCCACTGTCAAAGAGGAAAACCGAAAAGGGGTGTTGCCGGTTTTCATTAGCTGCTTTTTAACATCCTCCGGTGTAATAGCTCTCTTTTGTGCCTGTTCAACAAGCTGTCCCCTGCATTCTATCCGGTATTCTTCATAGGTTAAGACAAGACTTAAGGGACTTTGCTTTTTCAGCGTAATCCATCCCTGGACCTCAGCCTTTAGGTCTTTTTCGATATACTGTTGACGGATTTGTTCCACCAGTCTGTCGTCTGTACCCGAATAACCGGGCTTTTTCAGAGTGACCATCTGGGGACTGTTCTGGCGGAAAAAATAGCCATCCTGAATTTCTGAACGTATATACAGCTTATGGAGTGTATTTTCCTCCTCTGCTGTAAGGGAAATTGTCTCACATCCGGTTTCGTAATATTGGTCGATTGCTTTCCGATAAATGGCAGTAACCCCTGCCGCATACTCCGGTCGCTTCATCCTGCCTTCAATCTTGAAGGAATCGATTCCGGCTTCAATCAGTCCGGGAATCAGCTCAATGGAACACATATCCTTAAGACTTAAGGGATATTCTTCTTTTTTGCTTCCGCTTTTTAGCTCCGGCAGCCTAACCTGATAAGGAAGTCTGCAGGACTGGGCACACTTTCCCCGGTTACCACTTCGGCCGCCCAGAAGGGAACTGAAAAAGCATTGTCCTGAGTAGCAATAGCACATTGCTCCATGAACGAAGGTTTCTACCTCCAGTCCTTCTTCCTTGATCAGGAGAATCTCTTTAAGGGATAGTTCTCTTGCCGGCACAATACGACTGGCGCCCAGCTGCTTTAGCATTCTGGTTCCATATGGGCCGGTAATGGCCATCTGGGTACTGATATGAATATCCAAAAGGGGAAACTGTCTTTTGATGTAGGTTAAAAGACCGATATCCTGTACGATTACCCCATCCAGTCCCTCCAGATAAAAAGGCCGCAAAAAAGAATACACCTCCTTAAATTCATTCTCCTTTACCAGTGTATTCATGGTCAGATATACCTTACGTCCAAATAAATGGGCATAGGAAATAGCCCTACAAAGGGTTTCTTCATCAAAATTATCTGCAAAGGCTCTGGCACTGTACTTCATCCCACCCAAATACACCGCATCTGCACCTGCATGAATGGCTCCTAAAAAGGCCTCATAATTTCCTGCAGGAGCAAGTAATTCAACTTTTTTCCCAATCCGTTTCTGTTGGCTGTCAGACAATTTATTCTACTCCTTAACCTTCTTTAATCATTTCCTCATGTACGAAAAAAGCTGTCATAGACAGCTTTTTCCCTATTATTTACTTTTATTTTCCTTCAGTTCTGTTTCCAGCCGAATGACCTTCTTTTCTGCATCATTCAACTCTTTATTGGCATTTCGCAGGCTCTTTTCTGTACTTTCCAGCTTCATCTGGGCTGCAACCAACTGGTGCTTCAGCTCATAAAGCTCCTTTTCCTTATTCTCCAGATCTTCTTCCAGTGAAGAAATCTGCTTTCTGGCCTTAAAATAGTCATCTGCAACATTCAGTTGAAGAAGAATATTCTGCATATCCACAGGCTGTCTGCGGAAGCTGTCAACCTTGTTATATTCAGCCATCTTATTATTGATATAGGATGCTACCTTCTGCAAATATTCTTCGCTCTCATACCCGCAAAGGGTTAAGACCTTTCCCCCGATAATTACTTCTGCATCTGTTTTCCCTGCCATATGCCCGACTCCTA
>JBJELR010000091.1:0-3679 GCA_051879255.1 Lachnospiraceae bacterium
TGTTTACATCATCCCCTGCCTTTTTCACATTTCCTTTAAATCTTTCCCGATGAATTTTGTCGGTAACGTTCTGGTTCCAGGACAGGTTGGGATAAATGGCATACCATATGGTATCGTTAAAATTATTCTTGCTGTTGGTGGTGTTCAGATAAGTAATCAGCCTTGGCAAATTAGAACTTTTGGCCAGCATCTGAGGAGAAATATTGGTAACCACCAGCTTTGGCACCATTCCTTTGGTCTTGGTCTTGTACTGATCAAAAAACATCCTGATTCCCAAGAGTTTCTCAACCAATGGTTTTACGACTTTAATAAAGTTATCCTTGGATGTACGATAAAACTCCAAATAGGAATTATAATTTGCCACCTCCGTCTCAATATCTATCTCCCCCTGATTGGTTGCTGTTAAAGGACAGAAGGTCCGTACCACAAGATTTTGAACATAATCGTTGGGTGTTCCCTCACTTACCGACTGATAATCCTCCTTTAGCACCTCAATAAGACCGGTGGTTATCGTATCATCCAGCGTAGCCAGGCTGGTGGTTTCCTCCTTTGGTGCTTCTAAAACCTTAAGTTCTCCATTTTCCGACATGGTCAGAATTCCTGCCACAACCGACCTGTCACTTCCCTTTTGCTCTCCGGTGCCCAGAAGCAGGCGGGTTTTGCTGTCCTCAATAGCCAGGGGCAGCATGGCCATAATATTGTTATAATTCTTGCTTGCCCCTTCAAACAGCAGATTCAGCTTATCTCCCAAATCCAGCTTTGCAGGATCTCCCTCCTCCAGTTCGGAATATTTTTTATAATTGTACTGGATTTCCTTCCGAACCTGCTTAATATCCTCCATCACCTTTTTGGGTGAAATCATCTCCAAAAGCTGTTCAAAGTGAAATTCCACATTGAGAAGCCCCTGTGCCTTTCTGGAATCCATAACGGTTAAAATCGTTTTAAAGAAGCTGTCGTAATCATTCAGATGAATAGGTGTCAGCATGGTTTCCGGTATCTTTTCCGGCCTCTCCAGAGTATACTTTACCGACTGAGAATTGGCATCATAGAAGGACCATACTGTAGGCTCAAATTTACGCTCCAGTTCTTCATAGCTTCTGCACTCAAGATGCCGGTTAATTTCTCGCATCTTGTCATCACTGAGACTATCCTGTCCTTTTACATCACCCACCAAAGTAAGTAAATCCATCTTGTCCGGATTAATCACATCCAGAAGCAGTGTTCGGTTTGTTTGACTGATTATCTCCATCTTTTTTCTGTCTCCCCTTCTCTTTTGCTTGGATTATACCAGGGTACATGATGCCTCTTAATGCTTCTCATGCACCCTATCGGAACTAATTATTCTTCTTGATTCCCTGCGGTCTTTTAGGCTGATGTAAAAACCCCAAACATGGAGGCGGCCAGCCATAGGCTGTTCTTTTAACCTCTCCTTCAGTGGCAGCTTTTACCGCCTTCAATACTCCCTTACTAAATCTGTTCATTTCCTTTTACCTCCTGTTTGATTATTTTTGCTATACACAACAGAAATGCACAAATAATCATCCCCATTGCCATATAACCAATAGTAACCCTGTCTATGCCCGCATAGGTCAAAAAAAGGATTGCAGCCCCCTCCAGAATGGCAATTATTCTGGCCGCCCGTTTGCTTTCTCTTAACTCCTCACCGGACATATCCATATTCGGATGGTTTACGGTTCCGATTACTTCGATGGCCAAAATAGAAAAACAGAGCATTATTCCCAAAAGAAGCATGTGCTGTATCCAGATTCCACTGCTTAATACAACTGCCAGATATAAGCCAACCGAGCCTGCGTAGCAGCCCAAAAAGGAGTTGGCATGGAAGCCTCCTGTTCTTTTTCTCAGCACAAGAAAAAAAAGCAAAAAGAAGATCGTATTGATTAAATTCCTTAAGCCCATTCCTATTACACACAGACTACCTACGGTCAATAGCTTCTCCGTCCAAAACAGATAGGTGTAGCTGAACGCTTCTCTTTGTTCTTCTTCAATCAATTTTTCCTGTGCCATTAGCTCCACTAATTTGTTTATCGTTTTCTGAACCATTACCTTCCTCCGCCCAAATCATATAATCTTATTTATTAAATGACAATAGGTATCGCATAAAACGGCAGATTATCGCATAAAACGGCAATTTTTATCTCAATTATATTTTAAATATATCGTTATTAAGTTATATTTTTTTAAAAAAAATATACTGCCATAAGCCGCATACTTTTTCTATTGCTATATGATTTAGGAAAGCAACGCTTACTCCGGAAGGATAATGGAAAAATAAAATTCTCCCTTTTCAGTCCTTATGACGTAAGAGCCGTTGTATTTCTTAATGGTACCAATAATATTATGTATTCCTATACCATGTTCATCTCTATCCTCATCCTTTGTGGACAATATCTCTCCGTTATTGAAGTGGATTTCCCCTTCATAGGTATTTCGCACTGATAAGATTGTGCTTTGCTTCTCTTTTATAAACTTTACCTTTATTACCTTCTTTTTACTTTTGCAGCAGGCTTCAATGGCATTATTAAGCAGATTGGAGAGAATGACAATAATATCCTCATCGCTGATTTTTATCTCAGACAGGTCATTGATTTTAATAATGAAAAGAATCTCTTTTTCAATAGCCTCCGCGTATTTGGTATTTAGAATGGCATTAATAATGGTATGGTTTGTATTAATGGCATCCAGCTCCTTATTCAGCATTCCGCTGATATTTCTGACATATTCCTCCAGTTCCTTTAAATTATGACTGGCCAGCAGAGAATCTATACATAAAATCTGATTCTTAAATTCATGAGTTTTTCTTCTGTGCTTTTCAAAATTTTCGGAAATAGACTGGTATAATTTCATTTGATTACTGACCTGAACCTTAAACAATTCATTTTCTCTGATTCGATATTCACGCTCTAAAATATCATTAATCAGATAGAAAACCACAAGATTCATTCCTGCCAGTCCAAGGGCAATGACAAAGAATATTTCTTCTGCCTTTTGATTCTTCATTCCTCCCAAGGTATTGATCATGGCAACCAAAATACAGATGGTAAAGACCGGAAAATAAATAAATTTCAACCACTCTGCATCACTGAGAAGAACTGTCTTTTTTTGGCCAATATACTGCTTAATTAAAATAATACAGAAGAACAGTACCGTTTTTGCCAGAACAATCGTCAGCACCCCTTCTATTACATAATCCTGCTCAATCTGGGTCGTACTCTCAAAGAAGGCAACTGCCAGCAGAAGGGTCAAATAATCTACAATCAGAAGCAGCCCATGAAATAAGCCTGACAAAAGAAGTGATTTAGGCAGACTAACTTGCAGATAAGCATACATAGCTAATGCGGTAAGTCCTACAATCATTACTTCTTTTATCAGCAAATGTTGCTCAAAAAGAATCGCTATTCCATATAAGAGGATAATTAAATTCACTATTACCGCAGTATTTCTAACCTTCTTGTCTGCATAACGTATCTCACAAAAGGTTTCAAAAAATATTTTGCAGCAAAAAATTTCCAATGTTACAATGAAAAGGCTTTGAAGATAAAGCAGCATTTATAAATCTCCCTGGTAATCAATAAAGGCTTCCTCAATTTGTCGATATTTTGCTCTGGGTATGCTTAACTTCGTTCCATCGCTCAATATCGCCCTATATCGTTCTATCCGG
>JBJELR010000092.1:0-3673 GCA_051879255.1 Lachnospiraceae bacterium
TATGCGCCCTGCAAAGGATAGGGATATTGAGGAGTACCTGATGAAAACCCTTCAGGTACCGGATTATAAAGCCAGAATCTGCGCTGCTTTTGCCAGAGGTAATGTAGGTAAGGCAAAGCATCTGGCAGAAAGTGAAGACTTCGAGCATATTAAGGAGGAAGCGGTATCTCTGCTAAAGTATATCCGGGACATGGAAATTGCAGAAATCGTGACCGCCATTAAAAAAATAAATGAATACAAGCTGGACATAAACAGCTATCTGGATATTTTATATGTCTGGTATAGAGATATTCTGCTGTTTAAGGCAACAAAAGAGCCTAATGACTTGATTTTTAAGGAAGAGATACAGTATATTAAGAGGACAGCAGACCGAAGCTCTTATGAAGGAATTGAAACCATTTTAAATGCACTGGACAAAACCCAGCAGAGAATAAGTGCTAATGTGAATTTTGATTTGGCTATGGAGCTTCTGTTTTTAACCGTTAAGGAGAATTCATAAGGATGATAAAGGTAATTGGTGTTAGATTTCGCACTGCAGGTAAGATTTACTTCTTTGACCCTCTGCAGTTTCAGGTAAAACGAGGAGATCATGTAATCGTGGAAACTGCTCGCGGAGTAGAATACGGAACTGTAGTCTGCGCTCCCAGGGAGGTAGAGGAGGATAAGGTATTTCAGCCGCTTAAGGCGGTGCTCAGGGTGGCAACCGAAAGAGATGATGAGCAGGAAAGAGTAAATAAAGAGAAGGAAAAAGAAGCATTTCATATCTGTCTGGAAAAAATCAGAAAGCATAATCTGGAGATGAAGCTGATTGATGCAGAGTATACCTTTGATAATAATAAGGTACTGTTCTATTTTACTGCAGACGGACGAATTGATTTCAGAGAGCTGGTGAAGGATTTGGCTTCAGTGTTTAAAACCAGAATTGAGCTTCGCCAGATTGGAGTAAGAGATGAAACCAAAATCTTAGGCGGCATGGGAAGCTGCGGAAGACCGCTTTGCTGCCACACTCACCTGTCTGAGTTTATTCCTGTATCGATTAAAATGGCCAAGGAGCAGAATCTTTCTCTGAACCCTACGAAAATTTCAGGTGTCTGCGGAAGACTGATGTGCTGCTTAAAGCATGAGGAGGAAACCTATGAGGAGTTAAACAGGAATCTTCCCCATGTGGGTGACTTTGTTCACTGTGATGATGGCGCTAAAGGAGAGGTGCAGAGTGTGAATGTGCTTCGTCAGTTGGTGAAGGTCGTGATTGAGGTAGATGATGAGAAGGAAATCCGGGAGTATAAGGCAGAGCAGCTTCACTTTAAAAGGAAGCATAAGAAGGAAAAGCTAGAGGTTCACGATAAAGAGCTGGAGCAGTTGGAAGAACTGGAAAAGCAGGAGCAGCAGGAAAAAGCAGAAAAGACATCAAAGCCTCATAAGCAGGAGAGGCCGGAAAAGCAGGACAGATTCCAGAGACATGAGCGATCCGAAAGGCAGGACAGACCGGATAAGCAGTCAAAGGCCGATGGAGCCGAGAGACAGGAAAGACAAGGCAGAATGCCAAAGCATGAAAAAGGGGAAAGACATCCCAGGGCTGAAAGGCATGAAAAAGCGGAAAGAGAAGGCCGGCCGGATAGACAGGACAGGCCCCAGAGACAGCATAACAGGAGAAAATATTCCGAAAATGAAGGAAACAGAACGGATAGATGAATTACAAAGAAACGGTTATCGGATCATACAGGATCCGGGCCGTTTTTGTTTTGGAATGGATGCGGTACTTTTATCCGGCTTTGCCAGAGCCAAGGAAGGTGACAGGGTACTTGATCTGGGAACGGGCACCGGAATTATTCCCATTCTCATGGAAGCAAAAACCAAAGCTTCCCGGTTTTTTGCCCTGGAAATTCAAGAGGAGAGTGCAGACATGGCCAGGCGAAGCGTGGCCTTAAACGGTCTGGAAAAAAAGATTCAGGTGGTTACCGGAGACATTAAGGAGGCAGAGAAATATTTTAATGCCTCCTCCTTTGACGTAATTACCTGTAATCCACCTTATATGATAGGAAAGCATGGGCTGGTGAACCCCGATGCACCTAAAGCCATAGCCCGTCATGAGATACTTTGTACATTAGAAGATGTGATTCGCCAGGCAGCCTTTCTTTTAAAGCCGGGGGGCAGCTTTTATCTGGTGCATCGCCCCTTCAGGCTGGCAGAAATCCTTAGTCTGCTGATGGCCGCTAAGCTGGAGCCAAAACGAATGCGGCTGGTTTATCCTTATGTGGATAAGGAGCCAAACATGGTACTTTTACAGGCGGTTCGTGGTGGAAAATCCAGAATGACGGTGGAAAAGCCACTGATTATTTTTGAAAAGCCGGGGGTGTATACCAAGGAGATTCACGAGGTATATGGATATTGATTTTTGGCTGATTTCTGCATATAGTGAGTATGGAAAACCTTTTTTATAAAAATTATACAAGCAAAAGAGGAAAGAAGTGTCACAAATTTGTGACTTGTCAAAATTGAGGTAAATATGGAAAAGGAAATCATCATCGGAATCTGCGATGATAACCCCATGGCTATCGGGCAAATCAAGGAAATGACTGAGGAATATTTAAAGAAAAGGGCGCTATCAGCTCAATTGCTGACCTTTGGCAGTGGAGCTGAGCTGTTAGATAGTGAGTCTGCTGTGGATATTTTGTTTCTGGACATTGAGATGCCCGGAGAGGATGGTATCCAGACGGGAAAAAGGCTGAGGGAGAGAGGCAGCGAATGCAAAATCATCATGGCCACCAGTATGGCAGAGCGATTCAAGGAGGGTTACCATATCGGCGCCTCCCGTTTTGTTACCAAGCCCTTTGATCAGGAAGAAGTGGAGGAGGCACTGGAGTATGCACTCCAATCCTTTATCGGTATGGCAGCAATAGAGTTATATGAGAAGCGCAACCCGCACCATATTCAGGAAAAAAGGATTTGCTATATTAAGTCCTATGATGGGTATGCAGAGGCTGTAGTAGGAAAAGAAGGAAAAAGAATGCGGACAGAAAAATCGCTGAATCGGTTGGAGGAGGAGCTGGATAAACGCTTATTTTTTCGGATAAGCAGGGAGTATCTGGTAAATTTTGCGTATATAGATTCTTATTCTAATGGGGTAGCCATAGTCGGAGAAGAAAGGCTTCAGGTTTCCAGAAGGAATAAGAAAGAATTTGAACGGCTGTATAGGGAGTATGATTTGTATTACAGAGGATAAAGAGATGGGGATGATTTTGCCAATTATTTTATATGCTTTGGATATTGCTAAATACTGGATAGGAAACAGACTGTTTTTTAAAGGAAAGATGAAATCACCCTGGCTTCCGGTAATGGGTGCGGCAGGAATTTTGATTAGCTTTACTTTTTTTTCTGTTACAGAGGCAGGAAGAATTGCATTAGCCGGAATAACTGCTGCGGTAATAGCAGGGGTAATGATTGATGAGAGTATAGTGACAAAGATAATAAGAATAGTATGGTTAGAATGTATTGTCTCTTTTCTGGATGGTGCAATGGTAACTTTATTCGGTGAAATATTGGTAAACGAACAAACGGTATACGTTATTGGCAGTCTTTTTACTTTGCTTATAATAGCCTTTGGTGGATATATATTAAATAAAATTCAAATAAAATTTTCTGCCTCAAAAATGGTTTTTAGAATACTATATGC